>NZ_JBSHAP010000026.1:0-86213 GCF_053611565.1 Kitasatospora sp. NPDC054795 | reverse complement strand
CGCCGTGGGCGGCGTACGGGGAGCCCCAGTTGCTGATGTCCAGCGGCTCGCCGTCGGGACCGGCCGCGCCGACGGCGAGCACCGTCGGGACGGAGGCCGGCACCTGGGCGCAGTCGCAGCCGTCGTTGCCGACGGCCGCGACCACCAGGACCCCGTTCTCGTCGCACAGCCGCAGCGCCCGCTCCAGCATGGGGTCCGGCTGGGCGTCCGTGCCGGCTTCGCCGCCGCTGATGTTGATGATGTGCGCCCCCTCCTGCACGGCGCGTTCGACGGCCCGGGCCAGGTCCAGCTGCGGCACCCGGCCTTCGCCCGCGTCCGTGAAGACCGGCAGGACCAGGCCGCGGCAGCGCGGTGCGATCCCGGGGGCCGGGCCGTCGGGCCGGCCGAAGAGCAGGCTCGCGACGTGGGTGCCGTGCAGCGACATCGGGCCGTTGCCGGCCGGTTCGGCGACGAGCGTGTCCAGCCGGGTGAGGTCCGCGCCCTCGAAGCAGGGGTGCGACAGGTCGACGGGACCGTCCAGGACGGCGATGCACACGGACGGGTCGCCGAGGAGTTCGTCCTCGGGGGCGCGGACGTCGCGCAGCACCGATCTGGCCTTCATGGGGAATCGCCTTCCGGTGTCGGGCGGGGCCTCGGATGCGCTCCGCCGGGCAGCAGGTGGTGCCAGTCAACGGGGCGGCCGTCGCCGGAGTGTGCCGGGGAGCGTCACGGCCGGCGGGTGCGCGCCGTCGCGGGCGCGTCGCGTCCTCGTGACGGATCCGCCACGGCCGTTCGCCGCGGCCCGGGCCGGAGAACGCACGCGCCGTGACCGCCGGCGGTCCCGCCGACCGGGCCGGGTGTCCCCGGCGGATCGGCGGCTCCGCCAACACCCGTTCGGGGGCGGCCCATTAGGGTGTCGGCCGGTCGACTGCGGGGCGTGGCCGTAACGGTCGGCGTCGACGGCCGTGACACCCGGGCGGCGTCAGCGTGACGTCGCCACAACGTCCGTGCGACGCGGGTGCGACGGTGCTCCGGGTCAGGACGGACACGGCCGTGACGGGCCCGGGCCGCAACCGGGGCGCGCCCGAACGGGTGCGGGCGACGGACTGTCGGGACAGAGTGGGGGTGTGTTGTGGGACGGTCCGGGCATCGAGCTGTTGCGGGGCTTCGAGGCCACCGACGCGGGACGCTGTGTCTCCCTTCCGGTGAGTGCGCAGCACCTGCTGGCGTTCCTCGCCCTGCACGACGGCGGCGTCCAGCGTGGGGCGGTCGCCGAACGGCTCTGGCCGGACTGCACCCAGCGCCGCGCGGCCGCGAACCTGCGCACCGCCCTCTACCACGCGCGGCGCGGCCGGGCCATACCGGTCGAGAGCCCGGGGCAGTGGCTGCGCCTCGCGCCGGCGGTCCGGGTGGACCTGCGGTCGGCGCGCAGCTCGGCACGGCAGGTCGTGTCCGGGCTCGACCGCCTGCCGGCCAGCTGCGACGACATCGTGGACGACCTCGCCGCCGAACTGCTGCCGGGCTGGGAGGAGGAGTGGCTGACCCTGGAACGCGAGCGGTGGGACCAGCTGCGGCTGTACGCTCTGGAGGGTCTGGCCCACCAACTCTGCGACGCGGAGCGCTATCTGTCGGCCCTTCAGACCGCGCTGGCGGCGATCGCCATCGACCCGGTCCGTGAGACGGCCCACCGGATCGTGGTCGAGGTGCACCTCGCCGAGGGCAACCTCGCCAGCGCGCTGCGCTCGTACCAGCACTACCGCTCGTTCCTGCAGCGGGAGCTCAACGTCGCCCCCTCGCCGAAGATGACCGGACTGGTGCGGAACCTCCAGCGGATGTGACGGCCCGCCGGCGCCGCCCGACTCCACGTCGGCGGAGCGGCCCGGGCGCGGAACGCCGCGCCCGGGCCGGGCCGCTACCGCAGCCCGCGCAGCACGGAGAGCAGACGGTCGATCTCCTCCGGGCCGTTGTAGACGTGCAGGCTCACCCGCACCGAGCTCTCGCGCTCCCCGGCCCTTCCCTGGCAGTGCCCGTCGGCGCGCACCATCAGGCCGTGGCTGTCGAGGACGAAGCCCAGGTCGTTGGAGCCGATCCCGCGGTGCCGGAAGGTGACGATGCCCTCGCGCTGCTGGACCGCGGAGTCGGCGGCCAGGCTCGACCGGCAGCCGAGGACCTCGTACGGGGCCAGGGTGCGCAGCCCGTCGGTGAGCCGGGCGGCCAGGGCGGTGTTCCACCGCCGGATGCGGTCCGGCCCGGCGGCGTCGAGCCAGTCCAGGGCGGCTTCCAGAGCGGCGATCCCGCAGGTGTTGGGCGTGCCGTTCCAGCCGCCGGGGGTGAAGACCGGGCCCCGGGTGTTGCGGGCCCACACCGCGCCGGTGCCGGGCAGGGCCATGGCCTTGTGTCCGGAGAAGACCACGAAGTCGACGTCCAGCGTGCCGACGTCCACCGGCAGGTGGCCGACGCTCTGCGCGGCGTCCAGGCAGATCGGCACGTCCGGGCCGACCACGGCCCGGATGCGGTGGACGTTCATGTCGCCGCCGTACACGTGGTGCACATGGGTGGCGGCGACGAACGCCGTGCGGTCGGTGACGAGTCCGGCCAGCGCGCGGTGGTCGTAGTCGTGCGAGGCCGGGTCGTAGGGCAGCTCGCGCACCGTGACGCGCACGCCCTGGCCGGCCAGCAGCCGCTGGGCCTCCAGCCAGGGCAGCGCGTTCGCCTGGTGGTCGGCGAACGGCACGATGATCTCGTCGCCGTCCCGCAGGTGCTGGGGGAGCCAGTCCCGGGCCACCGTGCGCAGTCCCTCGGTCGTGCCGCTGACGAAGTGGACGCCGGAGTGCTGCTGCGGTGCCGGGTCGCCGAGGAAGCGGGCGACCCGGGTGCGGGTGCGGTCGACCAGTGCGGTGGTGGCGTTGGCCCAGGTGTAGGTGCCGCGGCCGGCGTTGGCGTTGGCGGTGGTCAGGTAGTCGTGGACGGCGTCGAGCACCGCCCGGGGCTTCTGCGAGGTGGCCGCGCTGTCCAGGTACGCCCGGTCCGGGTTGCCGGTGATGATGGGGAACTGTGCCCGCAGGTCGCGGTGCCAGTCGTGGAGCTCGGTGAGGGTGGTCATGGCCGGCTCCGCTCAGTCCCGGACCAGTGGGGCGCCCGCGTCGCGCCAGGCGATGATGCCGCCGGTCAGGCTGCGCGCGTCCTGGTGTCCCATCCGGGCGAGCAGCGCGGCGTACCGGGCGGACTTCTCGCCGACCGGGCAGGCCAGCAGCACCGGCTGGTGGGTGCCGAACGGCAGTCCGCCGTGCAGGAGTTCGTCGAACAGCTCGTCGACGATGTTGATCGAGCCCTCGATATGGAGGGCCGCGTAGGCGAACGGACCGCGCAGGTCGACCACGAGCGGCCGGTCCTCGGCGATCCACTTCCGGGCGGCGTCGACCTCGACGGTCCGGGCGGCGGCCAGCTCGGCCGGGGTCACGGCCTCCACCGAGTTCGGCCGGGCGGGCTGGTTGAACAGCTCGGGCCGGCGGCGGCGGACGTAGCTGAGGTAGCTCTCCACCCGGTCGCAGACGATGAAGACGGCGGTGTGCCGCTCGCCGCTCGCCCGCTGCGTCAACTCGGCTTCCACGGTGCGCAGGTGGCGCAGTGCGCCGAAGAGGGCGCCGCCGCCGGTCGGGCCGGCCGGCAGGCCGCAGCGGCGCAGCAGGGTGAGCATGCCCTCGATGGCCTCGTCGGCGGTGACCGACGCGATGGTGTCGTAGGTGGCGGGGTCGAACAGCCCGACCTCGTGCACCTCGTCGATGGTGCGGATGCCGGGGATGAAGTCGGACTTGTGGGCGACCAGTCCGAGCACCTCGACGGCCGGGTTGTGGGCGCGCAGCACGGCCGCGACGCCGGTGGACGAACCGGCGGTGCCGACGCAGGCGATGAAGTGGTCGGGGGCACGGCCGTCGAGGTCCCGGACGATCTCCGGCCCGGTGCCGGTGAGGTGGGCGTCGAGGTTGAGCGGGCTGTAGTACTGGTCGGTGTGCAGGTAGCCGGAGTCCGTCTCGGAGAGCATCCGGTGGATGCGGGTGAGCGGGTCGTCGGTGTCGGTCGGGTCGAGGCACTCGGTGCGGCCGGGCAGTTCCTCGATCTCCGCGCCCAGCAGCAGGAGCAGGTCCTTGACCTCGGGGACCTTCATCCGGTTGGTGACGCTCTTGAAGGGCAGTCCGTGCAGGCCGGCGATCAGTGCGAGCGCCTTGGCGGTGTTGCCGCTCGACAGTTCCACGACGGTGTCGCCGCGTTCGACGGCGCCGGGCAGGGCCTCGCGGGTCATGTTCCAGGCGGCGCGGTCCTTGACGGATCCGAACGGGTTGAGCAGCTCCAGCTTGGCGTACAGGTCGATGTGCCGCAGGCCGGTGACCGCCGGGTCGATCCGGACCAGCGGGGTGTTGCCGATCGCGTCGGTGATGCTGTCGTACCTCATGCCTGTCCGTCCCCCCGGTGTCCTGCGGCGGCCGTCACGTCGACGGGCCAGTACTGCTCGTCCAGGCGCCAGCGCCAGGCGCCGTCCTGCCGGTACGCGGCGACCTTGCGCGCCACGGGCTGGCGCAGGGCGCGGCCGGCGCTGAAGTCCATGAGGTAGCCCGCGGTGTTGGCGAAGGCGAGCAGGTCGCCGGGGGCGGGGAGGCGGGGCAGGAAGACCGTCCGGCGGGTGATCAGGTCGGTCTCCAGGCAGAGGTTGCCGATCAGGTAGACCCCGACCGGGTCCCCCGGCGGGCCGTCCGGTGAGCCGTCCGACGGGCCGTCCGGCGGGCCGCCCGACGTACGGGGAGTGGCCGGCGCACCGGGCCGGGGGATGAGCAGAGGGTCCATCAGTACCCCGTGCTCCTCCAGGCCGACGTCCCGCGCGTTCATCTCCAGCCGCACCAGGTGTTCGCCGGCCGCCGTGCGCCGGACCTCCAGGACGCGGGCGAGGGTGGCCCCGCACTGGTCGGCCAGCGCCCGGCCGGGCTCCACCGCCAGGTCGTACAGGTTCTCCAGCAGCAGGGTGCCGAGCGGCCGTCCGAGCGTGGGCGCCGGGTAGGAGAGCAGTTCGTCCAGGTAGGCCTCGGCGGCCACCGGGCGGTGCGCCGGGTACAGGCCGAGGGTGCCGCGCAGTCGGCCGGACTCGTTGCGCAGCCCGTATCCGTGGCCCTGCCAGGTCAGGGCGGGCCGCTTGCCCAGGACGGCGTGGGTCAGTTCGGTGGTGTACCGCTCCCACTGGCCGGCGTCGGCGAGGTAGTCGACCCCGAACCCGCCGCCGATGTCGACGGTGCGGGGCCGCAGCCCCCGGCGCCGGCACTCGTTCAGCACCGTGACGCAGGTTTCCAGGGCGACGGCCTTCTCCGGTACGCCGGTGGTGTCCAGGTGGTAGGCGACGCCGGTCGTCTCCACGGCGTCCCGGTGGCGTTCGAGCGCGTCGAGCAGTTCCGTCAGCTCGCCGACGTCGGTGCCGAACCGGCTCGGCCGGGTGAGGACGGTGGTCCCCGGTGCCCGGAAGCCCGACAGCCGGGGCATGACGCGCACCGGGGGCAGGGCCTGCTTGCGCACCAGGTCGGCCAGGTCGTCGAGTTCGGCGCGGGAGTCCAGGTGGACGGTGACGCCGGTGCGGGCCGCCAGCCAGAGGTACTCGCGGTTCTTCGGCCCGGTCGCCATGATCCGCTCGGGCGGGCAGCCGGCTCCGAGCACGTGCTGGAGCTCGGCGAGCGAGGCGACGTCCAGTCCGGCCTCGGTGGCGGCGAGCCGGCGGACCAGGGCGCTGGAGCGGTTCGCCTTGTGGGCGAAGTGGATCCGGCCGGTGAGGTGGTGCTTGCGGTAGACGGCCTGGAAGCGTGCCAGGTTCTCGGCGATCTGCTCGGGCAGGAGCAGGTTGAGGGGCGATCCCAGGGCGTCGGTGAGGGTGTGGAGGAGGTCGCGTTCCTCCAGGAGGGATCGGAGCGGGGGCTCCAGCCGTGGTTCGAGATACAGCGGTAAGGGCCGCATGCGAAACCAGCTCTCCGTGAGAAGTCGGCGGAGGGGGCCGCAGCCGCCGACAGGCTGCCCCGTGTCGGCCCGCGTCCCCCGGCGGTCCGCGCGTCGGCGTGGCGCGCGCGGTCGGACGCCGCGTGCGGCTCCCACCGCGGCGGGCGTCGGCGACCGAGGGAAACGCTAACCGTTTCCCTGGGTGATCAACAGGGCGCGTGTGCCACGCCCTCGCAAAGACTGTGCCGGTCCGGAAGCGGGTGCTCCGGATCGTTGTCCGGACGGGTCGTTCCGGATCGCTTTCCGGGCCGGGGTCAGCGCAGGGCGACCAGGACGGAGCTGGTGCCGTACTGCCACACCGGTCCGGCCTGCCGGAAGCCGGCCTCCCGGAGCAGTTCGCCGTGCCGGGCGGCCGACAGGCCGTTGCCGGCGCCGTCGGAGGGGGGCAGCTGCCGCTCGCGGGCCGTCAGCAGGTCGGCGAACTCGGGGACCCGCCCGGCCGCGGCCCACCACTGGGACCAGTCCTCGGCGGCGTCGGCGCCCCGGCGCTGGGCACGGCGCCGGCCGATCGCGAGGGCGAGCTCGGCGAGCGGCCGGTCCTCGGGGATCAGGTGGTCGCCGTTGACCAGGACGCCGCCGGGCCGCAGCACGCCGGCGAGGTCGCGGTAGATCCCGAGCAGCGCGTCCGGCGGTGGGTAGTGCAGCGCGGTGGTGGACACCACGGCGTCCAGCGGGCGGTCGAGCCCGAGATCCCCGACCCAGCCCGGGCGGCCGATCAGGGTCTCGATCCAGCGGGCGACCTCGGGGTGCCGGGCGCGGCCGAGGGCGAGCAGCAGCGGGTCGATGTCGACGGCGAGGATCTCGGCGTGCGGCAGGCGGGCGGCGACGCGCGCCGACAGCGAGCCGGGGCCGCTGCCGAGATCGGCGACGAGCGGCCGCCCGCGGTGTCCGACGGTCTGTTCCAGCACGTCGGCGATGACGGTGAAGCGCTCCTCGCGCTCCACCGCGTACCGCTCCTGCTGGCGTTCCCAGCGGTCCACCCAGGTCCCGGCCAGCGCGGCGTCCACTCGCATCCCGACTCCCGCCGTGTCCGTGCGCATTCGAGGCTTCGCCTTCTGCCAGTGTTTGTCATGTTCATCCGACCCCGCAACCGGTCCGGCACGAGGTATCCGGCGAAACGATATCCGTTTTCATGTGCAGGTTTCCAGTCGGTGCGCCCGCGCCGCCGACCCGGGCCCGCCCGTCCTCGGCCGCGGCGCACCCACCCGCCCGGACCAGCCGCACTGCGCGCCCGGTGCGGTCGGTACCAGGCTGGACACCGAGCCCGGTGACGGCGGACCACCGACCGGTGCGATCCGCCGCCGCCGCCGAGTCGAGGGGGAGCCATGGCCGACCGGCCTGAGGACAAGGGCCGCATCGTGGTCGGGGTGGACGGCTCGGAGCCGTCCCGGCGGGCGCTGCGCTGGGCCGTGCGCCAGGCGGAGCTCACCGGCGGTGCGGTGGTGGCGGTGATCGCCTGGGAGTACCCGACGTACCACGGCGCGCGCGGCTGGTTCCCCCCGGGGGATCACCGACGAGGCGGCGCTGGAGGGCCGGGCGCGGCAGGAGGCCGACCGGGCCGTCCGGCAGGCCGTGGGGGAGCGGCCGCCGGTCGAGGTGCGCACCGAGGCACGCCACGGCACCCCGGCCGGGGCGCTGGTCGAGGCGGCCCGGGGGGCGGACCTGCTGGTGGTGGGCAGCCGCGGCCTCGGGGGCTTCACCGGGATGCTGCTGGGCTCGGTGGCGCAGCACTGCACCCGGCACGCCACCGTCCCGGTCGTGGTGGTCCGCGCCGAGGAGGAGTGAGCGGCCGGGCGCCCGGAGGCGGGCCGGGCGCCGCGGTCAGCCGAAGAGCACGGTGGACGCCGACGGGACGGCCAGCGAGCCCGCCCGGCGGGGGACGCCCGTCGCGCCGTCCACCTCGAACCAGGTGACGTCGCCGGAGTGCTCGTTCGCCGCGTACAGGCGGGTGCCCGTGGGGCCCAGCACCAGGTCCCGCGGCCAGCGGCCGCCGCAGGGCACCGAGGTGACCACCCGGGCCCGCTCGCCCGTCCCGTCGAGGGCGAGCACCACGATGGTGTCGGTGCCGCGCTCCGCCGCCCACAGGAACCGGCCGTCGGGGGAGACCACCGGGGCCGACGGGGAGACCGGGCCCTCGACGCCCTCGGGGAACAGCGGGACCTCCGCGACCGGTTCGAGGGCCCCGGCCGCCGCGTCCCAGCGGCAGACCGTCACCACGGGGCGCAGCTCGCCGAGCACGTACGCGTGGCGGCCGGAGGGGTGGAAGGCCAGGTGCCGGGGGCCGGTGCCGGGCGGCAGCGCGGTCTCCGAGTGCGGGGCAAGCCCTCCCGTCGCCGGGTCCGGGGCGCAGATCCGCACCGAGTCGGTGCCGAGGTCGACGGAGAGCACCCAGCGCCCCGACGGGTCGGGGAGCACCTGGTGGGCGTGCGGGGCCCGTTGGCGGTCCGGGTGCGGCCCGCTGCCCCGGTGGCGCAGCACGGTGCTCGGGGGCCGCGGGGTGCCGTCGGCGGCGAGCGGCAGCACACTGACGCTGCCGGAGCCGTAGTTGGCGGTCAGCAGATGGCCCTGGACGAGGCTCAGGTGGGTGGGGTGGTCCCCGTCCACCGGGACCGGGGCACCGAGCGGGCGGGGAACCGGACCGGCGATGTCGTAGGCGGTGACGGCGCCCGGCGCGGTCTCGGACACGGCGTAGAGCACGGGGCCGCCCGTCGCCGGCCCGAGGGCGAGGTAGGACGGGTCGACGGCGTCGACGGCCCCGGTGGCGGTCAGCGCCCCGGTGTCCGGGTCCAGCGCGGCCAGCACGATCCCGCGCCCGCCCGTCGAGGTGAACGACCCGATGAAGGCCCGCCCCGCGCCCCTGTCCACCACAGCAACCTCCGCCGTCAGCCGTCCATCGTCCATCGTCCGCGCTCAGACGCTAGCAGCTGCCCCACCGTGCCCGGCAGGGCCGCGCGGGCGGCGGCGGGCCACGGGGGCCGTGTCCTTTTCACCGGAATGCACCGCAGCCGGCAGCGGCCGGATCGCGGACCGGCCCGATCCCCGGGAAGGTGGGAGCCGTCGGCCGGCGGCCGGTCACCGGCCGCCGGCGGAGCCGGAGCCGCACCGGGACCACCTCCCCTTCGACCGACTCCCCGGCACTGCGGAAGCGAGGCGGCATGCACGACCCCGACCCACCGTTCCGGCCGGTGCGACGGCGCCAGGGCTACCTGCCGCTGGAGGACCTCGGCCTGATCGGGAACGGCGCGACCGCCGCCCTGGTCGGCCTGGACGGTGCCATCCCGTGGCTGTGCCTGCCCCGGTTCGACTCCGAACCGCTGTTCTGCGGCCTGCTGGACCACGCGCGCGGCGGGCACTTCACCCTCGCCCCGGAGGACCTCGTCGAGGCCAGGCAGCGCTACGAACCGGACACCGGCGTCCTGATCACCGAACTGCGCGGCCCCACCGGCCTGGTGCGCGTCACCGACGCGCTGACCCTGCGCTCCGGCGCCGACCTCACCGACGACGTACCGGCCGACCGGGGCGAACTCGTGCGCTCCGCCGTGGTGGTGGACGGGACCGTCCGGCTGCGCGCGGAACTGGAGCCGCGCGGCGGCGCGCAGGCCCGGGCCCTGTTCAGCGGACTGGAGGTGCGGCCCCACCGGCGCCCGGACCTGCGCCTGCACCTGCGCTCCAACCGTCCGCTGACCGGCCTGCACGGCACCCACGAGCTGCGGCAGGGCGAGCGCCTGGACCTCGTGCTGTCCTGGGGCCGCTTCCACCGCCACCACCGCTTCGACACCGATGCGACCCTGAAGGGCACCGCCGAGGCCTGGCGCCGCTGGATGGGGCACTTCTCGTACGAAGGCCCCCGGGAGCCCCTGGTCCGGCGGGCCGCGATCACCCTGAAGCTCTGCGACGACTGGGCCAACGGCTCGCTGGTCGCGGCGCCCACCTCCTCGCTGCCCGCGCCGATCGGCGGGATCCGCAACTGGGACTACCGCTACAGCTGGATCCGCGACGCGGCGTTCGCCGTGTTCGCGCTGCGCCGGATCGGTTTCCGGGGCGAGGCCGACGCCTTCCTCGGCTGGGTCCTGGACGCCTTCGAGGCCAGCCGGGGGCCCCGGATCATGTACGACCTGCGGGGCGGCCCGGTGCCGGACGAGATCGAGGACGGCGAACTGGAGGGCTACCAGCGTTCCGCCCCGGTGCGCTGGGGCAACGGCGCGACCGACCAGCGCCAGCACGACGTGTACGGCGAGATCCTGGACTGCGCCGAGCAGTGGCTGCGCGCCGGCGGCGAGATCCAGCCCGCGCTCTGGGCCGGCCTGGCCAAGCTGGCCGACACCGCCGGGCAGGCCTGGCGGCAGCCGGACCAGGGCATCTGGGAGGTGCGCAGCGAGGGCCGGGTGTTCACCTACTCGGCGGGCCTGTGCCAGGTGGCGCTGGACCGGGCCGCGCGGATCGGCGAGCGGCTCGGCCGGCCCGCCGGGACGGACCGCTGGCGCGCCTCGGCCGAGGAGCTGCGCCGGCTCATCCTGGAGCAGTCCTGGGACGAGGACGCCGGGACCCTCAGTGCCCACCTGGACGGCGGCGGCGCGCTGGACGCGAGCCTGCTCGCGCTCCCGCTGCGCCAGGTGGTGCCGGCCGACCACCCGCGGATGGTGGCGACCGCCGCGGCCGTCGCCGAGCGCCTGTCGGCGGGCGGCGGGCTGCTCTACCGCTACCTCCACGAGGAGTCCCCGGACGGCCTGCCGGGCGACGAGGGCGCCTTCGTCCTGTGCAGCTTCTGGCTGGTCGAGAACCTGGTCGGCCAGGGCCGGATCGAGGAGGCCGAGGAGCTGTACGACTCGCTGTGCTCCCGGGCGAGCCCGCTGGGGCTGATGTCCGAGCAGATCGACCCGTCCACAGGAGAGTTCATGGGCAACTTCCCCCAGGCGTTCAGCCACATCGGGATCATCGCCGGCGGTGTGAGCCTCGGCCGGGCGAGGACGGGCGGGCGGGGATGATCGACCGGCTCGCGATCCTCGGCGCGACCGGGGACCTCAGCGCCCGCTTCCTGCTGCCGGCGCTGGCCGCGCTGCGGGCGGCGGGACACGTCGGCGACTCGCTGCGGGTGACCGGGGCGAGCAGGGAGGACTGGGACACCGAGCGGTACCGCGGCTGGGCCGCGGCCCGGCTCGACCGGCACGCCGGCGACCTCCCGGCCGGGGCCAGGGAGGCGGTGGCGGCCGCCGTCCGCTACCGGCGGGCCGACGTCACCGACCCCGCGGACGTGGCCGCGGTCGTCGCCGGCGAGGGACCGGTGGCCGTCTACCTCGCCCTCCCGCCGGCCCTCTTCCCCGCCGTGATCACCGCCCTGCACGCGGCGGGCCTGCCGGCCGGCAGCCGGATCGTGCTGGAGAAGCCGTTCGGCGAGGACCTGGCCGGCGCCCAGGAGCTGAACCGGCTGCTCGCCGACCTGCTGCCGGAGCGGGCGGTGTTCCGGGTCGACCACTTCCTGGCCATGACGACCGTCCAGAACGTCCTCGGCAGCCGGCTGGCCAACCGGGTGCTGGAGCCGATCTGGAACAGCACCCACATCTCCGAGGTGGACATCGTCTGGGACGAGACGCTGGCGCTGGAGGGGCGGGCCGGGTACTACGACCAGGTCGGGGCGCTCAAGGACATGATCCAGAACCATCTGCTGCAGCTGCTCTGCCTGGTGGCCATGGAGCCGCCGATCACGCTCGGCGAACGGGACCTGCGCAACCGCAAGGTGGACGTGCTGCGCTCCGTACGGCCGCTGACCGAGCACGACGTGGTGCACCGCACCCGCCGGGCCCGCTACCTGCCCGGCCGGATCGGGGAGCGCGACGTCCCCGCCTACGCCGAGGAGGAGGGCGTCGACCCGGAGCGCCGCACCGAGACCTTCGCCGAGGTGGAACTGGAGCTGACCAGCTGGCGGTGGGCCGGGACGAGGTTCCGGCTGCGCAGCGGCAAGGCCCTGGGCGAGGACCGCAAGGAGGTCGCGGTGCACTTCCGCCCGGTGCCCCACCTGCCGTTCGGCCAGGGTGAGGAGGCCCGGCCCAATGTGCTGCGCTTCGAGCTGGAGCCGGAGGGGCTGACCCTGGACCTGACCGGCATCGGCGCCCACGCCCACGGGCTGGCCCCGTTCTCGATGACCGCGCGGATGGACCCGCAGGAGCTGCCCGCCTACGGCCGGCTGCTGCTGGACGTCCTGAACGGGGACCCGGCGCTGTCCATCCGCGGCGACGAGGCCGAGGAGGCCTGGAGGGTGCTCGAACCGGTGCTGACCGGCTGGGAGCGGGGCCTGGTGCCGCTGGAGGAGTACCCGGCCGGCTCGCAGGGGCCGCCCCCGCAGTTCTGGGGGTAGGGGCGCCGATGGCCCCGGGCAACGAGCGCCGCGCCCCGTGCGTCGTGGTCATGGGGGTGGCCGGCACCGGCAAGTCGACGGTGGGCCGGCTGCTCGCGGAGCGCCTGGAGGTGCCCTTCGCGGACGGGGACGACTTCCACTGGCAGGACTCCATCGCCCGGATGGCGGCCGGCATCCCGCTCGACGACGGGCGGCGCCGGCCCTGGCTGGAGGCCGTCGGGCGGTGGCTGCGCGAACGGGACGCGGTGGGCACCGGTGGTGTGGTCACCTGCTCCGCGCTGAAGCGGCGCTACCGGGACGTCCTGCGGGAGGCGGGCCCGGACGCCTTCTTCCTGCATCTGACGGGGAGCCGCGAGCTGCTGGCGGAGCGGATCGGCGGGCGCACCGGTCACTTCATGCCGGGGTCGCTGCTCGGTTCGCAGCTCGCCGCGCTCGAACCGCTCCAGCCGGACGAGCGGGGTGCGGTGCTGGACGTCGGCCCGGCCCCCGGGGTGCTCGTCGACGCCGCGCTGGACCTGTTGTCGCGTCCGGGCGGTTTCACTCACGGCTCACCCGATTGATTCCATTGCGTTCCGGCACTTCCGTCACAGTCGTCCGGGAAATCACTCGAATATTGCTGCGAATAGCTGTTCGAGTGGCTGGTGAGATCTGAACCTCATATTTTCGGCCAAAGAATTCGAGCCCGTTCTCGGGTGATCCGGGCACGGCCGGGAGTCGCACCAGGGATTTTGGCGTTCCGATTACCGACGGAGTCGCTTTCCGTTCAATCGGAAGGGGTTGCGAGCGGCTGACCCGCCGTGAAGACTGTTGCGCGTTCGTCGTCCGGGCGTTCGGGACGGCAGGGATTCTGCGGCTCCCCGGCCGCGTCGGCGCGTTCCGCGCGACGGGTGCGGGGACGGATCGCAAACAGGGGGGATGGACATGCCGAGTGCGGCCATTGCGCAGGTGGGGGCCGGGAGAGCGGCTGGTCGCCGGGGGACGGGATTCTGTCCGACCGTCCCGGCGGGGTAGGGTATTCGGCCGTTCGCGGTTCACCGCGCGCCGGCCCGCCGTTCATCGCGGGCGGGGAATTCGGGTCGCATTCGCACCGTCCGCCCCGGGCGCGTCGACGCGCCCCCGGAACGGCATCCGTGAGGGCGGGGGCGGCGCCCGGTCGCGGGTGCCGCGGGGATTCCCGATGCCGGGCCGGCCGGTCGTGGGCGACGGGGCTTCCCGCGATTCCCCTCGTTCCCGAGCGTCCTGAAGCGGGCGGCGCCGACGGCCGGAAATTCCCCGCTGTGCCGCACTCCGATCCGCAATTCCATTGCGGGCGCCCGGCGCGCCCGCACCCGAGAACCAGTCAACGGGAGCTTCCGCCATGCCCTACGCCAGCCCGGCGCCCGTACGAGAACGGGCGCCGCAGATCCTGCGCAGCGAGCTGCAGCACCGGCTCGACACGCTCGCGCGCGCCCACCGGGTGCCCGGTGCCCAGCTGGTGCTGGACACCGGTGCGGAGACCGTCGCCCTGCACACCGGGGTGGCCGACACCGCCACCGCGGAGCCCTTCACCGAGGACACCGCCGTTCCGGTGGGATCGCTCACCAAGCCCTACACGGCCGCCCTGGTGATGCTGCTCGCCGACGACGGCGACCTCGACCTCGACGAGCCGGCCGCCGAGCACCTTCCGGAGCTCCGGCAGCTGCCTGAAGTAACGATTCGTCACCTCCTCGGCCACACCGGCGGACTGCCCACCGGGCCGGACTCCGACGCCGCTGCCCGCACCACCGCCACCCGCTACCTGTCCGCCGTGTGCACCGCCCCGGACGCGCTGTTCCGGCCCGGGACGGACTTCTCCTACTCCAACGCCGGCTACGTCGCCGCCGGGCGCCTGGTCGAGACGGTGACCGGGATGCCCTGGCGGGAGGCGGTGCGCGCCCTGCTGCTCGAACCCTTCGGCACCGGGCCGGTGTTCGTCGACACGGCCGCGCCCGGGCGGCCGGTCGCCGCCGGCCACGCGCTCAACGCCGCGACCGGCCGGCCCCGGGCGGTGCGGCAGAACCTGGCCCCGCTGGAAGCCCCGGCCGGCGCCCTGCTGGCCGGCGCCGCGGACCTCGCCGCCCTCGGCGCCGCCCTGGTCGGCCGGTCCAAGACGCTGCCCCCGGACGTCGCCGAGCTGATGCGCCGCCCGCAGCCCGCCGCCCGGCCGGGAGCGCTCGCGGACGGCTGGGGCGCCGGCGTTGCGCTCTACCGGCAGGACGGGCGGTTCTGGTGCGGCCACGACGGCAACGCCATGGGCACCTCCTGCCACCTGCGGGCCGACCCGGACAGCGGAGTGGTGGTCGCCTTCACCGGCAACGCCGGCGCCGCCACCGCGCTCTGGCGCGAACTCGCGGCCGAACTGGAGGAGTCGGCCGGGCTGCGGGTGCCCGCGGCGATCGAACCGGTGGACGCGCGGGGGGCCGTGCCGCTCGCCGAACCCGGGACCCTGGCCGGATGCGCGGGCGACTACCGCAACGGCTCGGTCCGCTACCGGATCGAGGCGGCCGGCGACGGAACGGCCACCCTCTCGGTCGACGGCGACCCGCCGATCCCGCTGCGCTGCTACACCGACCTCTCCTACGACCTGCTCGCCCCCGACACCGGCCGCCCCGAGCCCGGCGGACGCTTCCACCGGGACCTGGCCACCGGCCGCGTCGACCGGGTGCAGGTCTCCGGGCGCACGGCCCGCCGGGCCGCCTCCGGCTGAGCCGGTCGGCCCCGCATCCGTACGCCCGACCCCCGCAGCGCCTGCCCACCGCACTGCCGCACCACCGTTCCCCCGTGTTCCCGTTCCCCCGTTCCCCTGTTCCTCCGGGCCCGAGGGCGGGCTACCGCCTGCCCCGGTGCCCTCGTCGTCGCCCCCATCGGAAGGACCTTCCGCCATGGCCGACCGGCCTGCCCAGCCCGTGCACCCGTCCGCTCCGCCGCAGGCCGGCGGCACCACCGGAGCCCCCGGAGGCACCTCCCCGACGCCCCGGACCCTGGACACGCTGTTCGCCGCCCAGGCGGCCCGCACCCCGCTCGTGCCCGCGGTGACCGACGGCCGGCGCAGCTGGACCTACCGGGACCTGGCGGAGCGCGTCGAGCGGCTGGCCCGCGATCTGCGCCGGCGCGGCGCCGGCCCGGAGCGGACGGTGGCGCTGGTCCTGCCGCGGTCCATGGAACTGGTCGCCGCCGAACTGGCCGTCGCCCGGGCGGGCGCCGCCTTCCTGCCCGTGGACCCGGGCTACCCCGCCGAGCGGCGGGCGCTGATGCTCGCCGACGCCGCCCCCGCGATCGTCCTGGACGACCCGGCCGCCGTGAGCCGGGTCCTGGAGACGGCCGCGCCCGCAGGCCCGGACGTGCCGGGCACCGCGGCCGGTACCGACCACCCGGCGTACGTGATCTACACCTCGGGCTCCACCGGCACCCCCAAGGGCGTCGTCGTCACCCACCGGGGGATCGCCGGCTTCACCGCCGCGGCCGTCGAGAACTACGCGCTGCGGCCCGGCGACCGGGTGCTCCAGTTCTCCTCGCCCAGCTTCGACGCCTCCGTCCTGGAACTGTTCGTCTCCGTCCTCACCGGCGCCACCCTGGTGATCCCCCCGGACGGCCCCTGGCTGGGCGAGGAGCTCGCCGCCGTCCTGGACGAGCACCGCATCACCCACACCCTGATCCCGCCCGCCGCCCTGGCCACCGTCCCCGCCGGCACGGGCCGCCACCTGCGCACCCTGATCGTCGGGGCCGAGGCCTGCTCCGCCGAGCTGGTCGACCGCTGGGCGCCCGGCCGACGCATGATCAACTCCTACGGTCCGACCGAGGCCACCATCGTCGCCACCTGGACCGGCCCGCTCACCGCCGGCACCGGGTCACCCACCATCGGCGGCGCCCTGCCGCATGCCCGGGTGCACGTGCTCGACGAGGCCATGCGGCCCCAGCCGCCCGGCACCGACGGCGAGCTGTACCTCGGCGGCGACGGCGTCGCCCGCGGCTACCTCGGCCGACCCGGCCTGACCGCCGCGCGCTTCGTCGCCGACCCCTTCGGCGCGCCCGGCGCCCGGCTCTACCGCACCGGCGACCGGGCCCGCTGGAGGGCCGACGGGGAGCTGGAGTTCCTCGGCCGGCTCGACCGGCAGGTCAAGGTCCGCGGCTTCCGGATCGAACCGGGCGAGATCGAGGCCGCGCTGCGCGCCCACCCCGCCGTCGACCAGGCCGTCGTGACGGTCCGCGAGGACGAGCCCGGCCACACCCGGCTGGTCGGCTACGCCACGCCCGCCGACCCGCGGCACGCCCCCGACCCGGCCGAGCTGCGCACCGCCCTGGCCGCCGCGCTGCCCGCCCACCTGGTGCCCGCCGCCGTCGTCGTGCTGGCCGAGTTCCCGCTCACCCCGCAGCTCAAGATCGACCAGCGGGCGCTGCCCGCCCCCGCCCGGCAGACCGCCGCCGGACGCGCCGCCCCGCGCACCGAGCGGGAGCGGGCCCTGGCCGCCGTCTGGGCCGAGGTGCTCGGCCACGACGCCGTGGGGGTGGAGGACGACTTCTTCGACCTCGGCGGTGACTCCGTCCTCGCCGCCCGCACCCTGACCCGGATCACCGAACGCCTCGGCGTCCGGCTCACCCTGCGCGACGTCTTCACCGCCCGTACCGTCGCCGCCCTCGCCCCGCTGCTCGACGCGGTGCCCGCCACCGCACCGACCGGGCCGATCCCGCCCGCCCCGCGCGGGGAGCCGCTGCCGCTGTCCAGCGCCCAGCGCCGGCTCTGGTTCCTGGACGACCTCGCCCCCGGCGGCACCGGCAACCACACCGGCGTGGCCCTGCGGCTGCACGGCGCCCTCGACCGGGACGCCCTCGGCCGGGCCCTGCGGCGGCTCACCGCCCGGCACGCCTCGCTGCGCACCACCGTCGCCACCCTCGACGGGCAGCTGGTGCAGCGCGTCGCCGAGCGGGCGGAGCTGCCGCTGCGCACCGAGGACGTCGGCGCCCTGCCCGAGGGGGAGCGTGCCCCGGCGGCCGAACGCCTGCTGACCGAGGAACTGCAACGGCCCTACGACCTCGCCCGGGGCCCGCTCGCCCGGGTGCTGCTGGTCCGGCTCGCCGCCGAGGAGCACCTGCTGCTGCTGGCCCAGCACCACATCGTCACCGACGGCTGGTCGGTGGGCGTCCTCACCCGCGAACTGGCCGCCCTCTACCGGGCGGAGGCCACCGGCGAACCCGACGCCCTGCCCGCCCCCGCCCTCCAGTACCCCGACTTCGCCCACTGGGAGCAGCACCGCCGAACCGACCACGCACCCGACCTCGCCTACTGGAAGCACACCCTCGCCGACCTGCCGACCCTGCGCCTGCCCACCGACCGCCCCCGGCCGGAGCAGCGGACCACCAACGGCGCGGCGCACCGCCACCGGCTGCCGGCCGACCTGGTCGACCGGCTGCGCCACCTCGCCGCCGGCCGCGGCACCACGGTGTTCACCCTGTTCGCCGGGGCGTGCGCGCTGCTGCTCTCGCGCCACTGCGGCCAGCGGGACGTGGCCTTCGGCACCGTCACCAACGGGCGGGACCGGCGGGAACTGGAGGAGGTGACCGGCTTCTTCGTCAACACCGTGGTGCTGCGCGGCGACGTGGACGAGCGGGCCACCGTCGACGACTTCGTGGCGGGCATGCGCACCACCCTGCTGGACGCCTTCGCCCACGCCGAGGTGCCCTTCGACCGGGTGGTCGAGGAACTGGCCCCGCCCCGCGACCCCGGCCGCACCCCGCTGGTCCAGGTCGTCGTCGTCCAGCAGACCCCCGTCACCCCGGCGCCCGCCGGGGGCCTGCGCTTCGCCGAGCACCCGCTGCCCCGCCCCGCCGCCCGCTTCGACCTGGTGCTGGAGTTCACCCCCGCCGACGGCGGCGACTGCACGCTGACGGCCGAGTACAACACCGACCTGTTCGACCGGCGGACCGTGACCGCGCTGGCGGACCACCTGCACCGCCTGCTCGCCGGGATGGCGGACGGCCCGCAGCGCACCCTCGCCGAGCTGCCGCTGATCCCCGAGGAGGAGCAGCGGGCGCTGCTCGACGCCTGGAAGCCGGACACCGCGCTGCCCGGGGCGCTCACCGCGTCCGGCGTGCCCGGCTGGACCCGCGGCTACGTTCTCGACCGTGCGCTGCGACCCCAACCCATGGGCGTACCGGGTGAGTTGTACCTCGCGGGCAACTTCCCCGGGCAGCCGGAAGGCGCCGCCGGGCAGTTCGTCGCCGACCCGTACGGCGCGCCGGGGGAGCTGCTCCACCGCACCGGGGAGCTGGTGCGGTGGACCGCCGACGGCGAGCTGGAGCACCTCGGGCGGGTCGAGCAGTGGGCGAAGCCCCGCGGGCTGCGGACCGACCCGGACGACGTGGCGCGGGCGCTGCGGCGCTGCGCCGGCGTGGCCGAGGCGGCCGCCGTCCTCACCGGCGACCCCCGGCGGCTGGTCGGCTACGTGGTGCCCGTCCCCGGCGGCCGGATCGAGCCCGAGGCGGTGCGCCGCACCCTCGCCCTGACCCTGCCCGACCACCTGGTCCCCGCCGTCGTGGTGCCGCTGCCCGCCCTGCCGCTGGGCCCCGACGGCACCCTCGACCGCGGCCGGCTGCCCGACCCCGGGCCGGCCACCACCGCCGTCCGCCACGTCGCCCCCCGCACCCCCGCCGAACGCGCGCTCGCCGGCATCTGGGCCGACGTGCTGCGGCTGGAGCGGGTCGGCGCCGACGACAACTTCTTCGATCTCGGCGGCGACTCCATCCTCGGCATCCAGGTGGTGGCCCGCTCCCGGCAGGCCGGGCTGGCGCTCACCTCCCGGGACCTCTACCGCCACCAGACGGTCGCCGCGCTCGCCCTGGCCGCGCAGGACGCCGAGGCACCGCCCGCGCCCGCCCCGGCGGCCGCCACCGGGGAGGCCGTGCCGACCCCGATCCAGCGCTGGTGGCTCGGCCGGGCCGCCGACCGGGCCGGCCACTTCGGCCAGGCGCTCTCCCTGCTGCTGCCCGACGACCTGGACCGGGCGGCCCTGGAGGAGGCCCTGAACGACCTGGTCGCCCACCACGACGCGCTGCGCTCGGCCTTCACCGCCCCGGACGGCGCCGCGCGGTGGCACATCCGGGAGCCGGCCGCCCGGCTCACCCTGGCCCGGCACACCGGCCCGGACCGGGACACCCCGCACTTCGGCCCCCACGACCTGGGCGGCGGCGGGCCGCTGCTGCGCGCCGTCCTGCACGAGCGCGCCGGGGGCCGGCCCCCGGTCCTGCACCTGGCCGTCCACCACCTGGTGGTCGACGGGGTCTCCTGGCGGGTGCTGCTGGAGGACCTCGACACCGCCTACCGCGCCCGCCGCGAGGGCCGGGACGGGGCGGCCGCCCTGCCGGTCAAGTCCTCGCCGCTGCGGCAGTGGGCCGAGCGGCTGAGCGCCTTCGCCGCCGAGGGCGGCTTCGAGGACGAGACGGAGTACTGGGCCCGGGCCGTGCCCGGGCAGCCCGACGAACCGTTCCCCGCCGAGCTCGACGGCCCCGACACCTACGCCACCGAACGCTCCGTCACCGTCCGGCTGAGCCCCGCCGGCACCGCCGCCCTGCTGCGCACCCTGCCCGACACCTACCGCACCCAGGCCAACGACGTGCTGCTGAGCGCCCTCGGCCGGGCGCTGTGCGGAGCGAGCGGGCTGGAACGGGTCGTGGTGGACGTCGAGGGGCACGGGCGCGAGGAACTGTTCGCCGAGCTCGACCTCGGCCGTACGGTCGGCTGGTTCACCACCCGCCACCCCGTCGCCCTGGCCGTGCCCGCCGGGGCCGACTGGGACACCGTCCTCAAGCAGGTGAAGGAACAGCTGCGCGCCGTCCCCCGGCGCGGCCTCGGATTCGAGGCGCTGCGGTACCTCGGGCGCCCCGGCACGGCGCCGGAGGTCCCGGCCGCCCGGATCGGCTTCAACTACCTGGGCCGCATCGCCCTGCCGGACGACCCGGACGGGCTGTTCCGCGGCACCTTCCGGCCGCTGGAGCTGGACGCCGACCCGGGCGTGGCGCGCCCCCACCCGCTGGAGGTGGTCGGCCGCCTCGACGGCGACGCGCTGGAGTTCACCTGGTTCCACTCCGCCGCCGTCCACCGGAGCGGGACCGTCGAGGCGCTGGCCCGGCGCTTCGCCGAGGAACTGGCCGACCTCGCCCGCCACGCGGCCCGCCCCGGCGCCGCCGGGCGCACCCCGTCCGACTTCCCGCTGGCCCGGCTCGACCAGGCGGCCGTGGACCGGATCACCGGCGCCGACCCGGGCGCGGTGGAGGACGTGCTGCCGCTCACCCCGACCCAGTCCGGCATGCTCTTCCACGGCCTCGCCGAGGAGGACAGCGGCGCCTACTTCCAGCAGCTGGACTTCGTCCTGGACGGCGTGCCCGACCCGGCCCGCCTCGCCGCCGCCTGGCAGTGGGTCACCGACCGCACCGCGGTGCTGCGCGCCCACGTCCGCTGGCAGGAGGTGCCCGAGCCGCTGCTGGTGGTGCACCGCCGGGTGGCCGTCCCGGTCACGCACCTGGACTGGCGCGAACTGCCCGAGCGGGAGCGCCGCGACCGGCTCGCCGAACTGCTGGACCGCGACCGGGCCCGCGGCCTCGACCTGGCGCGGGCCCCGCTCCAGCGGCTGCTGCTGATCCGGCTCCCGGACGACCGGGTGCGGGTGCTCTGGTCCTTCCACCACCTGGTCCTGGACGGCTGGAGCCTGTTCCAGGTGCTCTCGGACGTCTTCGCGGTGCACGCAGCCCTGGCCGGACCGGGACGGGACGGCGAGGTCCCGTACGGCACCGTGCCGGAGCGCCGGCCCTACCGCGACTACCTGGCCTGGCTGGGCGGGCGCGACCACGCCGAGGCCGAACGGCACTGGCGCACCCGCCTCGCCGGGCTCGCCGAGGCGACACCGCTGCCGTACGACCGCGAGCCGGTGCAGAGCCACCGCGCCGAGTCCACCCGGGCCGTGCCGTTCACCCTGCCCGCCGCCGCGACCAAGGCGCTGGAGGACCTCGCCCGCGGCTCCGGGCTGACCTTCAACACCCTGGTCCAGGGCGCCTGGGCGGCGCTGCTGGGCCGCCGGGCCGGCCGGGCCGAGGTGGTGTTCGGCACCACCTCCTCCGGGCGGCCGCCCGAGCTGCCCGGCGTCGAGACCATGACCGGCCTGTTCATCACCACCCTGCCGGCCCGCACCACGGTGCCCGCGGACGGCACCCTGGTCGACTGGCTCCGGACCCTGCAGCGGGAGCAGAGCGAGGACCGGCGGCACGGCTTCGTCCCGCTCACCCGGATGCGGGCCGGCACCGGACTGCCCGAGCAGACCGGCCTGTTCGACAGCCTGGTGGTCTTCGAGAACTACCCCGTCGACGAGGACGCGGCCGACGCCCACGGCCTGCGGCTGCGCGACCTGGACGGGATCGAGACAACCAACTACCCGCTCACCCTGCTGGCCTACCCGGGCCCGGAGCTGTCCCTGCGGCTCTGCTACGACCCGCGGCTGTTCGACGAGTCCACGGTGCGGCGGCTGGCCGGACAGCTCACCACCGTCCTGACCGCCCTGCCCGGCGGCGCCCACCGCCCGCCGGCCCGGCTGCCGCTGCTGACCGGCGAGGAGCGCCGGCGCGTCCTGGCCGACTGGAACGCCACCGCCGTCGAGGCGCCCGCCGCCGACATCGCCGAGCTGTTCGCCGCGCAGGTGCTCCGCACCCCCGGGGCCGTCGCCCTGGAGGCCGGCGACCTGCGCCTGACCTACCGCGAACTCGACGCCCGCGCCGCCGAGCTGGCGGGACGGCTGACCGCGCACGGGGTCCGGGTGGAGCAGCCGGTCGGGGTGCTGATGGAACGCTCCGTCGACCTGGTCGTCGCCCAGCTGGCGCTGGTGCGCACCGGCGCGGTCTACGTGCCGCTGGACGGCCGGGCGCCGCGCGAGCGGCTGCACCGGATGCTGGCCGGGGCCGGTGCCGACCTGCTGCTCACCGACTCCCACCGGGCCGGCACGGCCGCCGACCTGCGCCCCGCCGGGCAGGTGCTGCGGGTGGACCTCCCCGGCGACCGGCCGCCGGTGGCGGCCCCGGCGGCCGTCCACCCCGACAACGTCCAGTACCTGATGTTCACCTCGGGCTCCACCGGCACCCCCAAGGGCGTCGCGGTGCGCCGCCGCGACGTCGCCGCGCTCGCCCTGGACCGCGCCTTCGCCGGCCACGACCGGGTGCTGGTGCACTCCCCGCACGCCTTCGACGCCGCCACCTACGAACTGTGGGTGCCGCTGCTGCGCGGCGGCACCGCCGTGCTCGCCCCGCCGCAGGACCTGGACGCCGCCGCCGTCCGGCACGCCGTCACCGAGCGGGGCGTGCGCTGCCTGTGGCTGACCGCCGGCCTGTTCCGGCTGCTCGCCCAGGAGGACCCGGGCTGCCTGCGCGGCGCCCACGAGGTGTGGACCGGCGGCGAGGCGGTGCCCGGCGCCGTCGTCCGCAAGGTCCTGGCGGCCTGCCCCGGCCTCACCGTGGTCGACGGCTACGGGCCCACCGAGACCACCACCTTCGCCACCCGCCGGGCCTTCCGGGCCGGCGACGAACTGCCCGCCGTCCTGCCCATCGGCCGCCCGCTGGACAACACCCGGGTGTACGTCCTGGACGGCGCGCTCCAGCCGCAGCCGCCCGGCGTCACCGGCGAGCTGTACATCGCCGGGGCCGGCCTCGCCCGCGGCTACGCGGGCCGCCCCGGCGAGACCGCCGCCCGCTACCTCGCCGACCCCTTCGGCCCGCCCGGCGAGCGGATGTACCGCACCGGCGACACCGCCCGGTGGAGCGAGGACGGCGAACTGCACTTCGTCGGCCGCGCCGACGACCAGATCAAGATCCGCGGCTTTCGGATCGAACCCGCCGAGATCGAGGCCCGGCTCACCGCCCACCCGGCCGTCGCCGAGGCCGTCGTCTCGCTGTACCAGGACGCCGGGCGCAAGAGCCTCGCCGCCCACCTGGTGCCGGCCGAGGGGGCCGAGCCGCCCGGCGCCGCCGAACTGCGCGCCCACCTGGCCGCCGACCTGCCCGACTACATGCTGCCCGCGGCCTTCGTCACGCTGGCCGAACTCCCGCTCACCGCCAACGGCAAGGTGGACCGCCGGCGGCTGCCCGCCCCCGACCGGTCGGCGGGCGGCGACCGCCCCCACCGCGCCCCCGGCACCGACCGCGAGCGGCTGCTCGCCGCGATCTGGGCCGAGCTGCTCGGGGTCGAACGGGTCGGGCTGGACGACGACTTCTTCCTGCTCGGCGGCGACTCCATCCTGAGCATCCAGGTCGTCTCCCGGGCCCGCGCCGCCGGACTCGCGCTCTCCCCGCGCGACCTGTTCCGCCACCCCACCGTCGCCGCGCTGGCCGCGGCCGCCGGCAGCGCCGTCACCGTCGCCGGGACCGAACCGGTCAGCGGCGAGGTCGGCCTGACGCCGATCCAGCACTGGTTCCTCGACCCGAACCCGCCGCACGCCGAGCACTTCGACCAGTGCGTCGTCGTGGAGGCCCCCGGGGCCGTCGACCCGCGGGCCCTGCGCCGCGCGCTCGCCGCCCTCCGGGCCCACCACGACGCGCTGCGCTCCCGCTTCACCCGCGCCGGGGACGGCACCTGGCGGCAGCACTGCGCCCCCGCCGAGGAGAGCGCCCCCGAGCTGCTGGAGGTCCACGACCACGGCACCGAAGCGGCGGTGACCGAGGCCGCCCACGCCTCCTTCCGGCTGGACGGCGGCCCGCTGCTCACCGCCCGCCTGTTCACCGCCCCGACGGCCACCTCGTCGGCCACCGCTTCGGCCGACGCGGCCGGCGCCCGGCCCGACCGGCTGCTGCTGGCCGTCCACCACCTGGCGGTCGACGGCGTCTCCTGGCGGGTGCTGCTGGAGGACCTGGAGACCGCCTACCGGCAGGCCGTCGAGGGCCGCCCGCTGCGGCTGCCCGCCCGCACCAGCTCCGTCCGGGAGTGGGCCCGCCGGCTGGAAGGGCACACCGCGGCCGGCGGCTTCGCCGACCAGCGCGCCCACTGGGCGGCCGCCGCCCGGGCCTGCGCCACCCCGCTGCCGGTGGACGGCGACGGCGGCAACACCGCCGCCGACCTGCGCGAGGTGACCGTCCGGCTGGACCGCGAACGCACCGACGCCCTGCTGCGCGAGGTCCCCGGGGTCTACCGCACCCGGATCGACGACGTGCTGCTCACCGCGCTCGGCCGGGTGCTCGCCGAGTGGACCGGGCGCGGCACCGTCGCCGTCGGCCTGGAGGGCCACGGCCGCGAGGACCGGCTCTTCGGCGGCCTCGACCTGTCCCGGACGGTCGGCTGGTTCACCTCCCTCTTCCCGGTCGCCCTCGACATCCCGGCGGGGGACTGGGGAACCGCCCTGAAGGCCGTCAAGGAACAGCTGCGGGCCGTGCCGGACCGCGGCCTCGGGTACGGCGCGCTGCGCCACCTGGCCCGGGACGAGGCGCTCGCCGACGCCCCCGCCCCCGGTGTGAGCTTCAACTACCTGGGCCGCTTCGACTGGTCCACCGACGGCGCCGCCCTGGTCCGCGCCGTCCCCGGCGGCCTCGGCGGCGCGGAGGCGCCCGGCACCGAGCGCCCCCACCTGCTGGACGTGGTCGCCCGGGTCGAGGACGGCGAGCTGGAGATCGGCTGGTACTACAGCGCCGGCCGGCACCGCGCCGACACCGTCACCGCCCTGGCCGAGGCCATGCTCGACGCGCTGGAGCGGATCGTCGCCCACTGCGCCGAACCCGGCGCCGGCGGCCGCACCCCCTCCGACTTCCCGCTCGCCCGCCTCGACCAGGCGGCGGTGGACCGCATAGCCGGGGACGGCCGCACCGTCGCCGACGTCCACCCGCTGACGCCGATGCAGGCCGGGATGCTCTTCCACAGCCTGCTCGACCCGGACGGCGACACCTACGTCAACCAGGTCCAGCTGGTGCTGGCCGGGGTCACCGACCCGCACGCGCTGGCCGAGGCCTGGCAGCGGACCACCGACGCCAACGCCGTCCTGCGCACCCGGCTCAGCTGGCAGGACGGCGCCGAACCGCTCCAGGTGGTCCAGCACCGGGCCACCGTCCCGGTGACCCACCACGACTGGACCGGCCGCCCCGCCGAGCAGGTCGAGCGGGACACCGCCCGGCTGCTCGCCGAGGACCGGGCGGCCGGGATCGACCTGGGCGGCGCGCCGCTGCTGCGGCTGGCCCTGATCCGGCTGACCCCGACCCGGGTGCGGGTGGTGTGGACCTTCCACCACGTGCTGCTCGACGGCTGGAGCGCCGCCCAGGTCTTCGACGAGGTCTGCGAGCGCTACGCCGCCCTGACCGCCGGACGCCTTCCCGCCCCGGTCGAGCGCGCGCCCTACGCCGACTACCTGCGCTGGCTGGCAGGCCAGGACCGGGCGGCGGTCGAGCGGTACTGGCGCGACACCCTGGCCGGCTTCCCCGCCCCCACCGAACTGCCCCGGGACCGCCGCCCGTCCGGCGCCCACCGCGCCTCCTCCTCGGCCTCGGTGAAGGTCGCCCTCGGCCGCGAGCTGTCCGAGCGGCTGCGGGCCACCGCCCGACAGGCCGGGCTGACCGTCAACACGGTGCTCCAGGGCGCCTGGGCGCTGCTGCTCTCCCGCTACGGCGGCGGCGAGGACGTGGTGTTCGGCACCATCGTCTCCGGCCGGCCCGCCGAACTCCCCGGCGTCACCTCGATGGTGGGGCTGTTCATCAACGCCCTGCCCACCCGGGTGCGGATCGACGACCGGCGCCCGCTGCTGGACTGGCTGCGGGAGGTCCAGGACCAGCAGTCCGAGGCCCGCCGGCACGACGCCGTCTCGCTGGCCCAGCTCCAGGGCTGGAGCGAACTGCCCGGCGGCACCGCCCTGTTCGACAGCATCGTGGTCTTCGAGAACTACCCCTTCGACGCCCGGTCGCTGACCCGGCACGGCCTGGGCGTGGAGACCGAGCACGTGCTGGAGCCGACCAGCTACCCGCTCGGCGTGGTGGTGGCGCCCGGCGAGTCCATCGAGGTCGGCCTCGACCACGACCCGGCCGTCTTCGACGCCGCCACCGTCGAGCGGCTCGGGGCGAGCCTGCGCACCCTGCTCGCCGGGATGGCGGCCGGCCTCGACCGGCCGGCCGGCGAACTGCCGCTGCTGGACCCGGCCGAGGGACGCGAGCTGCTGGAACGCCTCGGCGGCCCGGTGCGCCGGGCGTCCCGGAGCACCCTGCCCGAGGCCTTCGCCCGGCAGGCCGCCCGCACCCCCGACGCCCCGGCCGTGCGCTCCGGCGACGACCTGCTGACCTACCGGGAGCTGGACGAACGCTCCAACCGGCTGGCCCGGCTGCTGATCGGTGCCGGCGCCGGACCCGAGCGCTTCGTCGCGCTCGCGCTGCCCCGCACCGTCGAACTGGCCGTGGCGCTGCTCGCGGTGCTCAAGAGCGGCGCCGCGTACCTGCCGGTCGACCCCGGCTACCCGGCCGAGCGGATCGCCTACCTCTTCGAGGACGTCCGGCCCGACGCCGTGATCACCGACGCCGCGACCGCAGGACGGCTCCCCGACGGCCCGTACACCCGGATCGTGCCGGACGACCCGGCCTGCCGGGAACGGCTGGCCGCCGCCCGCACCGACGCCGTCGGCGACCCGGAACGGCACGGCGACCTGCTGCCGGAGCACCCCGCCTACGTCATCCACACCTCCGGCTCCACCGGCCGCCCCAAGGGCGTGGTGGTCGCCCACGCCTCGGTGCTCGCGCTGACCGACTGGGCCGTCGCCGAGTTCGCCGGCCGAGGCCTGGAGCACGTGCTCGCCGCCACCTCGCTCAACTTCGACGTGTCGGTGTTCGAGATCTTCGCGCCGCTGCTCTCCGGCGGCTGCGTGGAACTCCTGCGCGACCTGCTGGCCCTGGCCGAGAATCCCGGCCCCCGGAGGGCCGGCCTGCTCAGCGCCGTGCCCTCGGCCCTCGGCGGACTGCTCGCCGACGGCGCCCTGCGACTCGGCGCGGACACCGTGGTGCTGGCCGGCGAAGGACTGCCCGCCCGCACCGTGCGCACCGTGCGCGAGGCCGTCCCCGGCTGCCGGGTGCTGAACATCTACGGCCCCACCGAGGCCACCGTCTACGCCACCGCCCACACCTGCGACCCCGCCGACCCCGACCGCGACCCGCCGATCGGCCGACCGGTCGGCGGCGCCCGCGCCTACGTCCTGGACGAGCGGCTGCGCCCGGTGCCCGTCGGCGCGCCGGGGGAGCTGTACCTGGCCGGCACCGGCGTGGCGCGCGGCTACCTGCGCCGCCCCGGCCTGACCGCCGGGCGCTTCCTGCCCGACCCCTACGGCCCGCCCGGCAGCCGGATGTACCGCACCGGCGACCGGGTGCGCTGGAGCGCCGACGGCGAACTGGACTACCTCGGCCGCGCCGACGACCAGGTCAAGGTGCGCGGCTTCCGGATCGAACTCGGCGAGGTCGAGGCCGCGCTGGCCCGCCACCCGCAGGTGGCGGCGGCCGCCGCCCGGGTGGTCGACCAGGACGGCCACAAGCGGCTGGTGGGCTACGCGGTGCCCCGCGACGGCGCCCTGCCCGACCCGGCCGAGTGGCGGACCTTCCTCGGCCGCACCCTCCCCGACCACCTGGTGCCCGCCCTGGTGGTGCCACTGGAGCGGCTGCCGCTCGGCGCCACCGGCAAGCTGGACCGGCGCGCCCTGCCCGAACCGGTCCCGGCCGCCCGGGCCACCGGCGGCGACCGGCCGCCGCGCACCGGAACCGAGCAGGCCCTCGCCGCGATCTGGCGCGAGGTGCTGGGCGTGCCCGAGGTGAACGCGGACGACAACTACTTCGCCCTCGGCGGGGACTCCATCCTCGGCATCCAGATCGTCTCGGCGGCCCGCCGGGCCGGCCTCGCGCTGACCCCCCGGCACCTGTTCGCCCACCAGACCCTGGCCGAACTCGCCGCTGCCGCCGAACGCGCGCCGCACCCCGGCACGGACGCCGACCAGGGCGCCGTCACCGGCGAGACCCCGCTCACCCCCGTCCAGCACTGGCTGCTGGACACCCTCGACGGCGACCCCGCCCGGCTCACCCAGTCCGTCTCCTTCACCCTCGCCCCCGGCACCGACGAGGCCGCCCTGCGAGCGGCCCTGGCCGCCGTCCTGGACCACCACGACGCCCTGCGGCTGCGCTGCGAGCCGCTCCCCGACGGCCGGTGGCGCCAGTACGGCACCGAGCCCGGCCAGGCCCCCGAACTTCGCGTCCACGAGCTGCCCGCCGCCGAGGGCGAGGAACGCGAGCGCGCCCTGCGCGACCTCGGCGAACGCCTCGCCGAGGGCTTCGACCTGGCCGCCGGACCGCTGCTGCGCGCCGCGCTCTGCCGCTTCGCCGGCGACCCCCGCCCGGTGCTGCTGCTGGCCGCGCACCACCTGGTGGTCGACGCGGTGTCCTGGCGGATCCTGCTGGAGGACCTGGAGCGCGCCCACCGTGCGGCGGCCGCGGGCCGGCGGCCCGACCTCGGCGCCAAGAGCACCTCCTTCCGGGCGTGGGCCGAACGCCTCGCCGCGCACACCGCGGCCGGCGGCTTCGACGCGGAACTCCCGTACTGGCAGCGCCTGGCGGACGGTGCGGCCGCCGCGCTGCCCACCGACCTCGACGGCGCCAACACGGCCGGGGCCGAGGAGTCGCTGACCTTCGCCCTGGACACCGAGGACACCCGCCGGCTGCTCCAGGACGTCCCGGCGGCCTACCGCACCCGGGTCAACGACGTCCTGCTCTGCGCCCTCGGCCGGGTGCTGGCCCGCTGGACCGGACGGAACCGGGTCCTGGTCACCCTGGAGGGCCACGGCCGCGAGGAACTCCTCGACGGCGTCGACCTGTCCCGCACCGTCGGCTGGTTCACCGCGATGTACCCCGTCGCCCTGGACGTGCCCCCGGACACGGACACCGGCACCGCCCTGAAGGCCGTCAAGGAGAGCCTGCGCGCCGTCCCGAACGGCGGCCTCGGCCACGGCGCCCTGCGCCACCTCAAGCCGGAGCCCGGCCTCGCGCTGCCGCAGATCGGCTTCAACTACCTGGGCCGGCAGGACCGGGACGCCACCCCCGGCGGCCTGCTGCACGCCCCGGCCGGCCCGCTCACCGGCGGCATGGACCGCACCGCCCACCGCCCCCACCTGCTGGACGTGCTCGGCCTGGTCGCCGAGGGCCGGCTCTCCTTCACCTGGTCCTACTCCCGCGAGGTGCACCACAGCGGGACAGTCGCCGGGCTGGCCGCCGAACTGCTGGACGAGCTGCGGGAGATCGTCCGCCACTGCGCCGAACCCGGCGCCGGCGGCCGCACCCCCTCCGACTTCCCGCTGGCCGGCCTGGACCAGGCCGCCGTCGACCGGCTGGCCGGCACCGGCCGGGACGTGACGGAGATCCAGCCCCTCACCCCTACCCAGACCGGCATGGTGGTGCACGGCCTCGACGAGGCCGAAGCCGGCCTGTACGTCGAGCAGATCACCTTCGTCCTGGACGGCGCCCGCGACCCCGGCCTGCTGGCCGCCGCCTGGCAGCACGTCGTCGACCGCACACCGGTGCTGCGCACCTCGGTGGTGCTGCGGGACGTTCCCGTGCCGCTCCAGACGGTCCACCGGCAGGCGACGCTTCCGGTCACCGAACACGACTGGAGCGATCTGGGCGCGGCCGAGCGCGACGCCCGGCTGGAGGACCTGCTCGCCGAACGGCGGGCCCACCCCCTGGCCCTGGACCGGGCCCCGCTGCTGCGGCTCGACCTGATCCGGATCGGGCCGAACCGGGTCCGGGTGGTCTGGGCCTTCCACCACGTGCTGCTGGACGGCTGGAGCGTCTTCCACGTCCTCGCGGACGTGCTGGCCGCCCACGCCGCCCTCGCCCGCGGCGAGCGGCCCCGACTGCCCGAGCGCCGGCCCTTCGCGGACTACGTCGGCTGGCTCGCGGAGCGCGACACCGGCGCCGCCGTCGAGCACTGGCGCGCCGTGCTGGCCGACCTCACCGCCCCCACCCCGCTGCCCTACGACCGCCGCCCCGCCCCGGGCGACACGGCCCGCTCCGGGGACTGGCTCTCGCACCGGCTGGACGAGGCGGACACCGAGCGGCTCCAGGAGTTCGCCCGCCGCCACCGGCTCACCCTCAACACCGTGGTGCAGGGCGCCTGGGCGCTGCTGCTGTCGCGCTGGAGCGGGGAACAGCGCGTCTGCTTCGGCACCACCGTCTCCGGCCGGCCCGCCGACCTGGCCGGCTCCGACGGCATCGTCGGCCTGTTCATCACCACCCTGCCCGCCCGGGTCGCCGTCGACGGCCGCCGGCCCTGCGCCGACTGGCTGCGCACCCTCCAGGAGGAGCAGGCCGAGGACCGCCGCTTCGACCACCTGCCGCTGGCCCGGATGCACGGGCTCAGCCAGGTCCCGCCGGGCACCGAGCTGTTCGACAGCCTGGTGGTCTTCGAGAACTACCCGGTCGGCGACGCCACGGCCGGCGCGCACGGCCTGCTGGTGCGCGAACTGGACGCCCGGGAGGCCACCAACTACCCGCTCACCGTGGTGGTCTCGCCCGGCGAGCGGCTCGCCGTGGAACTCGGCCACGACCCGCGCTTCCTCGACCGGGAGACCGCCCGGCGCCTCGCCGACCAGCTGCTGCACACCCTGTCCGCGCTGGCCGACTCGGACGGCACCACCCCGCTGGACGGGCTCGACCCGCTGCCGCCCGGCGAACGCGAGCGGCTGCTGCGCGGCCCGGCCCGCCCGGAGACCGGCCCGGTGTCCCCGACGACCCTGCCCGCCCTCGTCGAGGCCGCCGTGGACCGGTGGCCGCAGGCCGTCGCGCTGAGCGCGGCCGGCCTGGAGCTGACCTTCGCCGAGGCCGAGGTCCTCGCCAACCGGCTGGCCCACCGGCTGATCGCCCGCGGCGCCGGCCCCGGGCGGCTCGTCGCCCTGCTGCTGCCCCGCTCGGCCGACACCGTGCTCGCCGAACTCGCGGTGGCCAAGACCGGCGCCGCCTTCCTGCCCGTCGACCCGCACTACCCCGAGGAACGGATCGAGGCGATGCTGCGCGACGCGGCCCCCGCCCTGACCCTGGACGCCAAGGAGGTCGCCGAACTCCTCGCCGCCGAGCCGGCCGGAGCCCCCGGCCACCGGCCCACCGACGCCGACCGGACCCGCCCGCTCGACCCGGACGACCCCGCCTACGTCATCTTCACCTCCGGCTCCACCGGCACCCCCAAGGGCGTCGTCGTCACCCACCGCGGGCTCGCGGCCTTCGCCGCCGCCGAGGCCGCGCACTACCGGGCCGCCCCCGGGGACCGGGTGCTGGCCTTCGCCACCCCCAGCTTCGACGCCTCGGTGCTCGAACTGTGCCTGGCCCTGCCGCACGGCGCCCGGCTGGTGGTGCCCGAGCCCGGCCCCCTGCTCGGCGACCGGCTGGCCGGGCTGCTGCGGGCGGAGCGGATCACCCACACCCTGCTGCCGCCCGCCGCCCTGGCCACCCTGCCGGCCGACACCCCCGGCAGCCTGCCCGACCTCAGGACGCTGATCGTCGGGGCCGAGGCCTGCGGCGCCGACCTGGTCGCCCGCTGGGCCCCGCACCACCGGATGATCAACTCCTACGGCCCCACCGAGGCCACCGTGGTCGCCACCTGGTCCGCGCCGCTGACCGCGGACGGCGCCGCCCCGCCGATCGGCCGCCCGCTGCCCGCCACCGGCGCGTACGTCCTCGACGACCGGCTGCGGCCGGTGCCCGACGGCGTCCCCGGCGAACTGTGGCTCAGCGGACCGGCCCTGGCCCGCGGCTACCTCGGCCGCCCCGGCCTGACCGCCGCCCGCTTCACCGCCGACCCGTACGGGCCGCCCGGCGGCCGGATGTACCGCACCGGGGACCTGGTGCGCCGCGACCGCCACGGCGAACTGCACTACCTGGGCCGCACCGACCACCAGCTCAAACTGCGCGGCCACCGGATCGAGGCGGGCGAGGTGGAGGCCGTGCTGACGCGCCACCCGGCCGTGCTGGACGCCGTGGTGAGCATCCGGGAGGACGAGCCCGGGCTGCCCCGGCTGGTCGCCCACCTGCTGGCCGCCCCCGGCGCCGAACCGCCCACCGGCGCCGAACTGCGCGCCCTCGCCGCCCGCTCGCTGCCCGGCCCCATGGTGCCCGCCGCCTTCGCGGTGCTGGAGCGCTTCCCGCTCACCGCGAGCGGCAAGACCGACCGCGCCGCCCTGCCCGCCCCCGGACCGGAGGAGGCCGGGCCGGCCGAGCGGGTCGCGCCCCGCACCCCCACCGAGGAGGCGGTGGCGGAGATCTGGGCCGAGACCCTGCACACCGACGTCGGCGCCACCGACGACTTCTTCCAGCTCGGCGGCGACTCCGTGCGCGCCCTGCTGATCGCCTCCCGGGCCAACGACGCCTTCGGCGTCACGCTCACCCCCCGCGACGTGCTGGTCTCCCGCACCGTGGCCGCCCTGGCGGACCTGGTCGAGGACCTGGTGCTGAGCGAACTCGAAGCCGCCGCCCTGGGCGGACCCGACGAAGCCGCCACCTCCGGCCGCCCCGACGACGACGAACGGTGAGGAGCCGACCATGACGACTTCGAAGCGAGACCGCGCCGCCGCCCTGCCCGCCGACCTGCGCGAGGCCCTGCGCAGGCGGCTGGCCGGCCGGGCCGGCACCGCGCAGACCGCCGCCGACCGGGCCATCCCGCGCGCCGACCGCAGCCGGCCGCTGCCGCCCTCCTTCGTCCAGCAGCGGCTCTGGTTCCTGGACCGGCTGCGCCCCGGCGACCCGCGCTACAACAGCGCCGTCGCCCTGCGCTTCACCGGCGCGCTGGACCGCGCGGCCCTCGCCGCGGCGCTGACCGCCGTGGTGGCGCGCCACGAGGCGCTGCGCACCACCTTCGCGGAGAGCGACGGCCGGCCGGTGCAGACCGTCCTTCCGGCCGGGCCGGTGGAGCTGCCGGTGCGCACACCGGCCGACGGCGAGAGCCTGGACGCGATCCTGCTCCAGGAGTACTCCCGGCCCTTCGACCTCGCCGGCGGGCCGCTGCTGCGCGCCCTGCTGGTGGCCGAGGCACCGCACGCCCACGTGCTGCAGCTGACCGCCCACCACATCGTCACCGACGGCTGGTCCATGGGCGTCGTCCTGGACGAACTCTGCACCGCCTACGACGCCCTGGCCCGCGGCGCCGAACCCGGGCTGCCCGAGGTCGCCGCCCAGTACCCCGACTTCGCGGTGTGGCAGCGCGAGCAGCTCTCCGGCGACCGGCTGGAGAAGCAACTCGCCCACTGGAAGGAGAAGCTGGCCGGCGCGGTGCCGCCGGAACTGCCGCTGGACCACCCCCGGCGCGGCGAGGAGGCCGGCCCCGGCGCCCTGCACACCTTCACCGTCCCCGCGCCGCTCACCGCCCGGCTGCGCGAACTCGCCGCCGAACGGCAGGGCACCCTCAACACCGCGCTGGTGGCCGGCACCCAGGCGCTGCTGGCCCGCTGGTCCGGCCAGGAGGACGTCACCGTCGGCTCCCTGATGGCCGGCCGCACCCGCACCGAGCTGGAACGGGCCGTCGGCTGCTTCGTCAACACGGTGGTCCTGCGCACCCGGGTGGCGCCCGACGCCTCCTTCCGCGAGCTGCTCGCCGCCGCCACCGAGACCGGCAACGACGCCCTCGCCCACGGCGACACGCCGTTCGAGCGGATCGTCGAGGCGGTCGGCGCGCCCCGCGAGGCCGGCCGCAACCCGCTGTTCGACGTGCTGGTGCTGCTGCACCCCGCCCCGGCCGCGGCCGGGGCCGGCGACCCGCACGGACTCGCCACCGTCCCGGTCACCGTGCCCCGGCAGGCCGCCACCTTCGACCTCAGCGTGGAGTTCGTCCCCGACGGCGAGGCGCTCACCGGCGTCCTGGAGTACCGGGCCGACCTCTTCGACGCCCCCACCGCCCGCCGGACGGCCGACCAACTGCTGCGGCTGCTGGAGGGCGCCGCCGCCGAACCGGACCGCCCGCTCGCCACCCTGCCGCTGCTCTCCGCGCGGGAGACCGAGCGGATCACCCGGGACTGGAACGCCACCGCGCTGCCCGTCGAAGCGGTGAGCCACCCCGAACTGTTCCGCCGCCGGGCCGCCCTGACCCCGCACGCCCTCGCCCTGGTCGCCGGGGAGGAGCGGCTCGACTACGCGACCCTCGACGCCCGCGCCGAACGGCTCGCCCGCCACCTGATCGCCCGCGGCGCCGGCCCCGAACGGCTGGTCGCGCTGCGGCTGCCGCGCACCGCCGACCTGGTGGTGGCCGTCCTCGCGGTCTGGAAGGCCGGCGCCGGCTACCTGCCGCTGGACCCGGCGCTGCCCGAGGAGCGCGTCCAGTACCTGTTGGAGGACGCCCGCCCGGCCCTGCTGCTGGACGAGGAGACCCTGCGCGCCCTGGCGGACACCGACCCCGGCGACACGGACACCGGCGACGACACCGGCGGCACCGGGCCGCTCGCCCCGCCGGACCTGTCGACCACCGCGTACGTGCTCTACACCTCCGGCTCCACCGGCCGCCCCAAGGGCGTCACCGTCCCGCACCGCGCCCTGGCCCACCTGCTCGCCGCCCACCGGGCCGGCTTCGTCGCCGACGCCGGCGGCGGGCCGCTGAACGTCGCGCTGACCGCCTCCCTCTCCTTCGACACCTCGCTGGAGGGCCTGCTGCTGCTGGCCGACGGCCACCCGCTGCACCTGGTCGACGAGACCACCCGGATGGACCCGGCCGCCCTGGTCGAGTACGTCGTGCGCCACCGGATCGACTTCCTCGACCTCACCCCCTCCTACCTGCGCCAGCTGCTGCCCGCCGGACTGCTCGACGACCCCCGCCACCGCCCCCGGGTGCTGATGCTCGGCGGCGAGGCGGTCGCCCCCAGGCTCTGGCGCGAGCTCGCCGCCCGCCCCGAGGTGGCCGCCTACAACTACTACGGCCCCACCGAGTGCACCGTCGACGCGCTCGCCTGCCGGATCGACGGCGGGGACCGGCCGCTGGTGGGCCGCCCGCTGCCCAACGTCCGCGCCTACGTCCTGGACGGGCGGCTCCGGCCGGTGCCGCCCGGGGTGAGCGGCGAACTCCACCTGGCCGGCGCGCAGGTCGCCCGCGGCTACGCCGGCCGCCCCGGCCTGACCGCCGCCCGCTTCACCGCCGACCCGTACGGGCCGCCCGGCAGCCGGATGTACCGCACCGGCGACCTCGCCCGGTGGACCGCCGACGGGCGCCTGGAGTACCTCGGGCGTGCCGACGACCAGGTCAAGGTGCGCGGCCACCGGATCGAACCCGGCGAGATCGAGGCCGCCCTGCTCGACCTGCCGGAGGTCGCCGCGGCCGCCGTGGTCGCCGTCCCCGACGCCCACGGACAGAACCGGCTGGCCGCCTACCTGGTGTTCGCCGACGGTACCGCCCGCCCCTTCGCCGAACTGCGCGCCGCCCTGCGCCGGGTGCTGCCCGACCACCTGGTGCCGTCCTCCTTCACCGTGCTCGACGCGCTGCCGCTCGGCACCAGCGGCAAGCTCGACCGCCGCGCCCTGCCCGCCCCCGAAACCGAGGCCCGGGAAGGGGAGTTCGTCGCCCCGCGGACCCCGGAGGAGGAGACCCTCGCCGCCATCTGGGCCGAGGTGCTCGGCGTGCCCCGGGTCGGCGTCACCGACAACTTCTTCGAACTCGGCGGCGACTCGATCCTGAGCATCCAGGCCGTCTCCCGGGCCCGCGCCGAAGGCCTGCGGATCGGCTCCCAGGACGTCTTCCGCCACCAGACCGTCGCCGACCTGGCCGCCGCCGCCCGCACCGCCGGCGCCGGGGCCGCCGTCGAGCGGCACCGGGAGGAGGGGCCCGCCCCGCTCACCCCCGTCCAGGAATGGTTCTTCGCCGCCCACGGCCCGCTGCGCCACTTCACCATGTCGATGCTGCTCGACCTGCCGCACGATCTGGACGAACCGGCCCTGGAACGGGCGCTGACCGCCCTGGTGGCCGCCCACCCCGCGCTGCGCACCCGCTTCACCCGCACCGGGGCCGGCCGGCGCCAGGAACCGGTCGCCGACGCCGCAGGACCGCTGACCGCCCTCGACCCGGGCGCGGACCGGACCGCGGCCGCCGAGGCCGCCCGCGCCGAACTGGACCCGGCCACCGGCGCCCTGCTGCGCGCCGTCCTGTTCCGCCCCGCCGGCGGGGAGCGGCCCCAGCTCTTCCTGACCGCCCACCACCTCGCCGTGGACAGCGTCTCCTGGCGGGTGCTGCTCGCCGAGCTGCCCGAGGCCTACCGGCGGGCCGCCGCGGGCGCCGCCCCCGAGCCCGCGCCCGAGCCCACCGCGTTCACCGACTGGGCCCACCGGCTCGCCGCACTCGTCCGGGCCGGCGGCCTGGACGCGGACCTGCCGTACTGGAGCGCCGAGACCGCCGCCCCCGTCGAGCCGCTGCCCGTCGACCTGCCCGGCACCCCCACGGCCGGCACGGTGCGCACCCTGCGCAGCCGGCTCGACCGGGCCACCACCGCGGCGCTGCTGCGCAAGGTCCCCGAGGTCTACCGCACCCAGGTCAACGACGTGCTGCTCAGCGCGCTGGGCCGGGCCCTCGCCGACTGGACCGGCACCGGGCGGGTCACCGTCGCCCTGGAGGGCCACGGCCGCGAGGACCTCTTCGACGACCTCGACCTGTCCCGCACCGTCGGCTGGTTCACCACCCAGTACCCCGTCACCCTCGCCCCGGCCGGCCCCGCCGACGCCCCCGACTGGGCCGCCACCCTCAAGCAGGTCAAGGAGCGGCTGCGCGCCGTGCCCCGCCGCGGCCTGGGCTACGAGGCCCTCGCCCGGCTCGGCTCGCCCGCCGAGGGCGCCGGGGCCCTGCGGGACGTCCCGCTGCCGCAGGTCTGCTTCAACTACCACGGCCAGTGGACCGCCCCCGAGGCCGGCGACTTCGCCCCCGCCGGGCCGGCCCCCGGCCCGGACCTCGCCCCGGACGAGCCGCCGGCCCACCTGCTCGACGTCTCCGCCGTGGTCGCCGACGGCGAACTCGAACTCACCTGGCACTACAGCGACGTGGTCCACGAGGCCGACACCGTCCGGCGGCTGGCCGAGGCCGTGACCACCGCCCTGGGCGCCATCGTCGAGCACTGCGCCCGCCCCGGCGCCGGCGGTCGCACCCCCTCCGACTTCCCGCTCGCCGGGCTCGACCAGGAGACGCTGGACCGGCTGGTCGGCGACGGCCGGGACGTGACGGACCTGCTGCCGCTCACCCCGCTCCAGGAGGGCATGCTCTTCCATCGCCTGGTCGGCGGCGAGGACGACGTCTACCTGGACCAGGCCGCCCTGCTGCTGGAGGGCGTCGCCGACCCGCACGCCCTCGCCCTGGCCTGGCAGCGGGTCGCCGACCGCACGCCCGCGCTGCGCACCTCGGTGGTCTGGGAGGGCGTCCCCGCCCCGCTCCAGGTGGTGCGCCGGGGCGTCCGGCTGCCGGTGACCCACCTGGACCTGCGGGCCGCCGACCCGGCCGAGCGCGCCGAACGGCTGGCCCGGCTGCGCGCCGAGGACCTCGCCCTCGGCCTGGACATCGCCACCGCCCCGCTCACCCGGCTCACCCTGGTCCGGCTGCCCGAGGCCCGGGTCCAACTGCTGTGGACCTCCCACCACCTGATCCTGGACGGCTGGAGCCTCGCCCAGGTGCTCACCGACGTGTTCGCCGAGTACGCGGCGCTCACCACCGGCGCGGCGCCCGCCCCGGAGGTGCGCCGGCCCTTCGCCGACTACGTCCACTGGCTCGCCGGGCAGGACGCCGGGGCCGCCCGGGCCCACTGGCGGTCCGTCCTGGACGGCTTCGCCACCGCCACCCCGCTGCCCGCCGACCGGGTGCGGCACGAGGCCCACCGGGCCCGCTCGGCCGGCAGCCACAGCGCGGCCCTGTCCGAGGAGGTCTCCGAGCGGCTCGCCCGCACCGCCCGCCACGCCGGGCTGACCCTGGGCACCGTGGTCCAGGGCGCCTGGGCGCTGCTGCTCTCCCGCTACAGCGGCGAACCGGACGTGCTGTTCGGCACCACCGTCTCCGGCCGGCCCGAGGAACTGCCCGGCGTCGAGTCGATGATCGGCATGTTCATCAACACCCTGCCCACCCGGGTCCGGGTGGACGGCGCCCGCACCGCCGCCCACTGGCTGCGGGAACTCCAGGACGACCAGGCCGAGGCCCGCCGGCACTCGGCGGTCTCGCTCGCCGAACTCACCGGCTGCAGCGACGTCCCGTCCGGCAGCGCGCTGTTCGACAGCATCGTCGCCTTCGAGAACTACCCCTTCGACGACGCCCGGGCCGCCGGCACCGGGGTGCGCCTGGCCGAGGTCTCCTCCCGGGACGCCACCAGCTTCCCGCTGGTGCTGCGCGCCTACCAGGGCGGGCAGGTCGGCTTCGACCTCGGCTACGACCCCGGCCTGTTCGACGCCGCGACCGTGCGCGCCCTCGCCGAGCGGCTCTGCCTGCTGCTCACCGAGCTGGCCGCCGGACTGGACCGCCCGCTGCGCGCGCTGGCCTGGACCACCGCCGAGGAGCGGCGCCGGCTGCTGGTCGACTGGAACGGCACCGCGCAGGGCCGGCCCGGGCGCAGCCTGGTCGAGCTCTTCGAGGAGCAGGCCGCCCGCACCCCGGACGCCGAGGCCGTCACCTGCGGCGAGGAGCACCTCGACTACGCCGAACTGGACGCCCGGGCCGACCGGCTCGCCCACCGGCTGGCCGGGTTCGGCGCCGGCCCCGAGCGGTACGTCGCCCTCGCGCTGCCCCGCACCGCCGAGCTGGTGGTGGCCGTCCTCGCCGTCCTCAAGACCGGCGCGGCCTACCTGCCGCTCGACCCGGGCCTGCCCGCCGAACGCAGAGCCGAACTGCTGCGCGACGCCGCCCCGGTGGCGCTGGTGACCCAGGAGGTCCCGGACGGGCCGACCGGCGTCGACGTGCCCGTCCTCGCCCTGGCCGACCCCGGGGTGCGCGCCGACCTGGCCCGGCGCCCGGCCGGCCCGCTCGGCCCGCGGGGAGGCCCCGGCCACCGCCCGCTGCCCGACAGCCCCGCCTACGCCATCTACACCTCCGGCTCCACCGGCCGCCCCAAGGGCGTCGTGGTGCCGCACGCCAACGTGGTACGGCTCTTCGAGCGGACCCGGGAGCTGTTCGGCTTCGGCGCCGAGGACGTCTGGACGCTCTTCCACTCCTACACCTTCGACTTCTCCGTCTGGGAGCTGTGGGGCCCGCTGCTGCACGGCGGCCGGCTCGTGGTGGTACCCGAGGACACCGCCCGCTCCCCGGAGGACTTCCTGCGGCTGCTCGCCGACGAGCGGGTCACCGTCCTCAACCAGACCCCGTCCGCCTTCCACCAGTTGGCCCGCGCCGACGCCCGGCTCCCGGACGTCTCCGCCCGGCTGGCACTGCGCACGGTGGTCTTCGGCGGCGAGGCGCTGGACGTCACCCGGCTCGCCGACTGGTACCGGCGCCACCCCGAGGACGCGCCGCGCCTGGTGAACATGTACGGCATCACCGAGACCACCGTGCACGTCACCCACACCGCGCTGGACCTCGCCACCGCCACCGCCGGCGGCCCCGGCCCGATCGGCACCGGCATCGCCGACCTGCGGCTGTACGTGCTCGACGACGACCTGGCTTTGCTGCCCCCGGGCGCGGTCGGCGAACTGTACGTGGCGGGCGAGGGGCTGGCCCGCGGCTACCTCAACCGGCCCGGCCTGACCGCCACCCGCTTCCTCGCCGACCCGTTCGGCGCCCCCGGCACCCGGATGTACCGCACCGGCGACCGGGCCCGCCGGCAGGCCGACGGCACCCTGCGCTACCTGGGCCGCGCCGACCAGCAGGTCAAGATCCGCGGCTACCGGATCGAACCCGGCGAGATCGAGGCCGCCCTCCAGACCCACCCCGGCGTGGGCCTGGCCACCGTCGGCGTCCACGAGGACACCGCCGGCACCCGCCGGCTGGTCGCCCACGTCGTCGGCGCGGACCCGCGGCGGCCCCCGGGCGCCGCCGAGCTGCGCGCCCACCTGGAACGGCTGCTGCCCGCCTACCTGGTGCCCGCCGCCTACGTGCCGCTGGCCGCCCTGCCGCTCACCCCCAACGGCAAGCTCGACCGGCGCGCCCTGCCGGCGCCCGGACCGGACGGCTACGCCGCCGGCCGCGAGCGCACCGCGCCGCGCACCCCCGCCGAGCGGCTGGTCGCCCAGGCCTGGACGGAGGTCCTGGACGCCGGCCCGATCGGCGCCGAGGACGACTTCTTCGCCCTCGGAGGGGACTCCATCCTCGCCGTGCGGGTCACCGCCCGGCTGCGCGCCGCCTTCGGCTCCGCCGACCTCTCGCCCCGGCTGCTGTTCACCCACCCCGTGCTCGCCGACCTCGCCGAGGCGCTCGGCGAGCCGGGCCCGGGCGCCGCACGGACCGCCGTCCCCGCCATCCCCGCCGCCGACCCGGGCAGCGAACCGCCGCTCTCCTACGCCCAGCAGCGGCTCTGGTTCCTCGACCGCTTCGAGCCCGGCAGCACCGAGTACACCTCGCTGTCCGTCCTGCGGCTGCGCGGCACCCTCGACCGGGCCGCGCTGGGCGGCGCCCTGGACGCCCTGGTCGAGCGGCACGAGGCACTGCGGACCACCTACGCCGAACGCGACGGCCGGGCCCGGCAGGTGGTGCGCCCGCCCCACCCCGTCGAACTGCCCCGCGAGGACGTCCCGCCGGCCGACCTGGACGCCCGCCTGGAGCGGATCGCCGCCACCCCCTTCGACCTCGAAGCCGGCCCGGTGCTGCGCGCCCGCCTGCTGCGCACCGCCCCCGACGAGCACGTCCTCGCCCTGGCGGTGCACCACATCGCCACCGACGGCTGGTCGATGGGCGTGCTCGGCCGCGACCTCGGCGAGCTGTACGCCGCCGCCCTCGAAGGCCGCCGCCCGCGGCTGCCCGCGCCGCCCGTCCGGTACACCGACTACGCGGCCTGGCAGCGCACCCGCACCGCCGCCGCCGAGGCCGACCTCGACCACTGGCGCCGGACCCTGGACGGCCTGGCCCCGCTGGAGCTGCCCACCGACCGGCCGCGCCCGGCGGAGCGCACCCGGGAGGGCGCGCTGGTCACCTTCACCCTGCCCGCCGGGCTGACCGCCCGGCTGCGCGAGCGCGGCCGGGAGGCCGACGGCACCCTCTACACCGTCCTGCTGGCCGCCTGCCAGGTGCTGCTGGCCCGCTGGACCGGGCAGACGGACATCGCCGTCGGCACCGTCACCTCCGGCCGCGAACAGGGCGAACTCCACGACGTGGTCGGCATGTTCGTCAACACCCTGGTGCTGCGCGGCGACATCCGCCCCGAGCTGTCCTTCCACGAGCTGCTGACCGCCACGCGGGCCACCGTCCTGGACGCCCTGGCCCACCAGGAGGTGCCCTTCGAACGGCTGGTGGACGTCCTCCAGCCGGAGCGCGACACCAGCCGCACCCCGCTGTTCCAGGTGATGGTGGCGCTGCACAACCTCGGCGCCGAGGCGCCCCGGCTGCCCGGCCTGACGGTGGAACCCCTCACGCCGCCCGTCCGCAACGCCACCTTCGACCTCTCCTTCGACTTCGCCGAGCACGACGGCGGCCTGACCGGCTACCTGGAGTACAGCACCGGGCTCTTCGACGCCCGTACCGCCCGGCAGCTCGCCGACCGGCTGACCACCCTGCTGGCGGCCGCCGCCGACGCGCCCGACACGGCCGTCGGGGCGCTGCCGCTGATGACCGGGGAGGAGCGGGAGCAGGTGCTGCGGCAGGGGCGCGGCGAGCCGCTGCCCGGGCCCGACACCACCTTCACCGCCCTGTTCGAGGAGCAGGCCGCCCGCACCCCGGACGCCACCGCGCTGGTCGCCCGCGACGCCACCCTGGACTTCGCCGCGCTCAACACCCGGGCCAACCGCCTCGCCCGCCACCTGGCCGCCCTCGGCGCCGGCCCGGAGCAGGTGGTCGCCGTCCGGCTGCCGCGCACCTCCGACCTGCTGGTGGCGCTGTTCGCGGTGCTCAAGGCCGGCGCCGTCCTCCAGTTCGTCGACCCGGACCTGCCCGAGGAGCGGGCCGCCCTGCTGCTCGACGACACCCGGCCGCGCACGGTGCTGACCGAGCACACCCTGCGCGAGGTGCCGTGGGAGGCCCTGCCCGGCCACGACCTCACCGACGCCGAACGGACCGCCCCGCTGCTGCCCGGGAACGCCGCCTACCTGATCCACACCTCCGGCTCCACCGGCCGCCCCAAGGGCGTGGTCGTCGAGCACCGCCAGCTGGTCAACCTCTGCCGCGACCACCGGGAGGGGATGCTCGCCCCGCACACCGCCGACGGCGGCCGGCTGAAGGTCGCCCTCAGCGCCTCCCTCTCCTTCGACACCAGCTGGGAGGGCCCGCTGCTGCTGGTCTCCGGCCAGGAACTCCACCTGATCGACGAGGACGTCCGGCTGGACCCGCAGGCCTTCCTCACCCGGATCGTCGACCGGCGGCTCGACGTCGTCAACGTCACTCCCTCCCTGCTGCGCGAACTCGCCACCGCCGGACTGTTCGCCCCCGCCCCCCACCACCCCCGGCTGCTGCAGCTCGGCGGCGAGGCGATCCCCGCCGCCACCTGGCGGGACCTGTGCGCGGCCCAGGCCGAGTACGGCATCAGCACCTACAACCTGTACGGGCCCACCGAGTGCACCGTCGACGCCGCCTACGCCCGCTGCGCGGACCACCCCGGACGCCCGGTGATCGGCCGTCCGGGCCGCGGCGTCACCGCCCACGTGCTGGACGGCGCGCTGCGCCCGGTACCGCCCGGCATGCCCGGGGAGCTGTACCTGGCCGGGGAACAGGTCGCCCGCGGCTACCTGAACCGGCCCGGGCTGACCGCCGCCCGCTTCCTCGCCGACCCGTACGGGCCGGCCGGCACCCGGATGTACCGCACCGGCGACCTGGCCCGCTGGACCGTCGACGGGGAGCTGGAGTTCCTCGGCCGGGCCGACGAGCAGGTCAAGATCCGCGGGTTCCGGATCGAACCCGGCGAGGTGGAGGCCGCCCTGCTGACCCACCCCGACCTCGCGGACTGCGCCGTCGCCGCCCGCGAACAGGGCGGCCGGACCCTGCTGGTCGGCTACCCGGTGCCGGCCGGCGACCGGGTGCCGCCCGCCGAGGAACTGCGGGCCTGGCTGCGGCGCACCCTGCCCGACCACCTGGTGCCCACCGCGTTCGTCCCGCTGGCCCGCGTCCCGCGCACCGTCAGCGGCAAGACCGACCGGCGGGCCCTGCCCGCCCCGCCCGCCCAGCCGGACCGCACCACCCCGTACGTCGCCCCGCGGCCCGGCACCGAGCAGCGGCTCGCCGCGATCTGGGCCGAGGTGCTTGGCATGGAGCGGGTCGGCGCCCGGGACAACTTCTTCGCCCTCGGCGGCGACTCCATCCTCAGCATCCAGATCGTCTCCCGGGCCCGCGCCGCCGGCCTCGCCCTCACCACCAAGGACGTCTTCCGCTACCAGAACGTCGCCGAACTCGCCCTGTGCGCCGGTGAGTCGTCGGTACGGACGGAGGTGGACGAGGCCGAGCCCGCCGAGGCGCCGCTCACCCCGATCCAGCACTGGTACCTCGACGGCCGCCGGGCGGGCGAGGCGCTGCGCTTCACCATGACCCAGCGGCTGGCCCTGGCCCCGGGCACCGACCCGGCCGCCCTGCGGACCGCGGTGCTCGCCCTGGCGGAGCACCACCCGGCGCTGCGCACCCGCTTCCGCCGGGGCGGGTCCGGCTGGCACCAGGAGGTCCTGGCGCAGGCACCGGACGGCGTCTTCACCCACCACCCGGCCGGCACGGAAGCGCAGGTGCAGCGCGCCGCCGACGAGGCGCAGCGCTCCCTCGACCCGGTCGAGGGCCGGATGCTGCGCGCCCTGTTCTTCGACGGCGGCCCGCACCGTGACGAGGGCCGGCAGCCCGACCAGCCCGACCAGCCCGACCAGCTCGTCCTGACCATCCACCACCTGGCCGTCGACGGCGTCTCCTGGCGCATCCTGCTCGCCGACCTCGAAGCGGCCTACCGCGCCGCCCGCACCGGCGCACCCGTCCGGCTGCCGGAGCCGGGCACCTCCTACACCCGCTGGGCCGCCCGGCTGGAGCGGCACACCCGCTCCGGCGCCCTGGACGGCGACAGCGCGTACTGGACCCGCACCGGCGAGGCCCCGGCCGGGCTGCCCGAGGGGCGGCCCGGCCCCAACACCCACGGCACCGCCGCCACCGTCACCGTCACCCTGGACGAACGGACCACCGAGGCGCTGCTGCGGCACGTCCCGGAGGTCTACCGCACCCAGGTCAACGACGTCCTGCTCAGCGCGCTGGGCCGCACCCTGGCCCGCTGGTGCGGCCGCGACTCCGTACTGATCGGGGTGGAGGGCCACGGCCGCGAGGACCTCTTCGCCGACCAGGACCTCTCCCGGACGGTCGGCTGGTTCACCGCCGAGTTCCCGCTCGCCCTGCACGTCGACCCCGGGGCCGGCTGGCACGACACCCTGCGCTCGGTCAAGGAGCAGCTGCGCGCCGTCCCGCTGCGCGGACTCAGCCACGGCGCCCTGCGCCACCTGCACCCGTCCGCCCTGCCGGCCGGCGCGGCCGCGCCGCTGATCGGCTTCAACTACCACGGCCAGTGGGACAGCCGCAGCACCGCCGCCGACGGGCTGCTGCGCGGCTCGCTGCCCCCGGCCGGACGCGACACCGACCCCGACGAGCCCCGCCCCTACCTGCTGGACGTCATCGGGGCGGTCCAGGACGGCCGGCTCGAACTGGGCTGGACCTACCCCGCGGCCCGCTACGACGAGGCCACCGTCCGCGCCCTCGCCGAGCAGACCCTCCAGGCGCTGCGCGAGCTGGCCGAACACTGCGCGAGCCCCGGCGCCGGCGGCCGCACCCCGTCCGACTTCCCGCTGGCCGGCCTCGACCAGGAGCGGCTGGACGCCCTGGTCGGCGACGGCCGCGACACCGAGGACGTGCTGCCGCTCACCCCCCTGCAGTCCGGCATGCTCTTCCACGGCCTGGTCGACGAGGACGGCGCCTACGTGGACCGGATCGCCGTACGGCTGGCCGGCGTCGCCGACCCGGCGGCCTTCGCCGCGGCCTGGCAGCAGGTCGCCGACCGCACCCCGGCGCTGCGTACCTCCGTGCACTGGCGCGGCCTGCCGCACCCCGTCCAGCTGGTCGCGCGCCGCGCCGCCCTGCCCGTCCGCCACCTGGACTGGCGCGCGCTGACGGCCGAACAGCGCGCCGAGGGGACCGAACGGCTGCTCGCCGAGGAGCGGGCCGCCGGGCTGGACCTGGGCACCGCGCCGCTCAGCCGGCTGGCCCTGGCCGCGCTGCCGGGAGAGGAGGTGCTGCTGCTCTGGTCCACCCACCACGTGATCCTGGACGGCTGGAGCACCGGACAGCTGCTCACCGAGGTGTGCGAGGAGTACGCCGCGCTCACCGGCGGACCGCAGGCGCCCCGCCCGGTCCGGCGCCCGTTCGCCGACTTCCTGGCCTGGCTGCGCGACCAGGACGGACAGGCCGCCGAGGACCACTGGAGCGGCGCCCTGGCCGGGTTCACCGAACGGACCGCGCTGCCCTACGACCGCCGGCCCGCCGGAGCGCACCGGGCCCGGGCCACCGCCGCCGTCCACCGCGTCCTCGACGAGGCGCTCTCCGCCCGGCTGCGGGAGAACGCCGCCGCCGCCGGACTGACCGTCAACACCCTGGTCGAGGGAGCGTGGGCGCTGCTGCTGGCCCGCTACGGCGGCACCGCGGACGTCGTCTTCGGCACCACCGTCTCCGGACGGCCGGCCGAACTGCCCGGCGTCGAGACGATGATCGGCCTGTTCATCAACACCGTGCCGGCCCGGGTCCGGCCGCCCGCCACCGGCGGCGTGCTGCCCTGGCTGCGGGACCTCCAGGACCGGCAGAGCGACGGCCGCCGCCACGACCACCTGGCGCTGCCCCGCATCCAGGCCCTGAGCGAACTGCCCGCCGGGGAACCGCTGTTCGACAGCATGCTGGTGTTCGAGAACTACCCCGTCGACGAGTCGGCCGCGGACCGCACCGGCGTGCGGGTGGTCGAGGTGCGCGCCGAAGACGCCACCACCTTCCCCTGGTGCCTGCGCGCCCACCTCAGCGGGCAGCTCGCCCTCGACCTGGCCTACGACCCCGCCCTGTTCGACGACGGCACCGTCCGGGACGCCGCCGAACGCCTCGCCCTGTTGCTGACCGGCCTCGCCGACGGCCTGGACGGAGACCTCGCCGCGCTGGACCCACTCACCGCGGCCGACCGCGAACTGCTGGCCTCCTGGCACACCACCGCCCGCCCGCCGGCGCCGCGCAGCCCGCTGGGGATCTTCGCCGAACAGGCCCGCCGCACCCCCGACGCCCCCGCCGTGCGCGACGGCGAGCACGAACTGACGTACCGCGGGCTCGCCGACTGGTCCGACCGGCTGGCCGCCCGGCTGCTCGCCGACGGCCTGGCCCCCGAGGACCGGGTGGCGCTGGCGATGGACCGCGGCACCGAACTTGTCGTCGCCCAGCTGGCCGTCCTCAAGGCGGGCGGCGCCTACCTGCCCGTCGACCCGCGCGCCCCCGAGGAGCGCCGCCGCACCCTGCTCGACCGGGCCGGCGCCGCCCACCGGCTGACCGCCGAGCAGGTCGCCGCCGCACGGACCGGTGCGGCCGCCCCGCACCTGCCGCCCGCCGACCCCGACCGGCTGGCGTACGTGATGTACACCTCCGGCTCCACCGGCGAACCCAAGGCCGTCGCCGTCCGGCACCGCGACGTGGCCTCGCTCGCCACCGACAGCCGCTTCACCGACGGCAGCTGCGCCCGGGTGCTGCTGCACTCGCCGGTCGCCTTCGACGCCGCCACCTTCGAGGTGTGGGCACCGCTGCTGAACGGCGGCTGCGTGCTCGTCGCCCCCGCCGGCCCGGTGGACGCCGCACTGCTGCGCCGCCTCTCCGGACCGGACGGACCGACGGCGCTGTGGCTCACCGCCGGACTGTTCCGGCTGCTCGCCCAGGACGCGCCGGACTGCTTCACCGGCCTGCGGTCCCTGTGGACCGGCGGCGACGTGGTGCCCGCCGCCGCCGTACGCCGCGTCCTGGCGGCCTGCCCCGGACTGACCGTCACGGACGGCTACGGTCCGACCGAGACCACCACCTTCGCCACCGCCCACGCCCTCCCGGACGCCGCGGCCGTACCCGACACCGTCCCGATCGGCCGCCCGCTGGACGACCGGCGGGCGCACGTCCTGGACGGCCGGCTGCGGCCCGTCCCGCCGGGCTGCGCGGGCGAGCTCTACCTGGCCGGCGAGGGCCTGGCCCGCGGCTACCTCGGCCGCCCCGGCGCCACCGCCGCCCGCTTCCTCGCCGACCCCTCCGGCCCGCCCGGTGCCCGGATGTACCGCACCGGGGACCTCGCCCGGCGCCGCCCCGACGGCACCGTCGAATTCCTCGGCCGCGCCGACGACCAGGTGAAGATCCGCGGCTTCCGGGTCGAGCCCGCCGAGGTGGAGGCGGCCCTCGCCGCCCACCCGCGGGTCACCGACGTCGCCGTGGTCGTCCGGGAGGACCGGCCCGGCGCCCGCCGGCTGGTCGCCTACCCGGTCGGCGCCGTCGACCCCGAGGAGCTGCGGGCCTTCGCCGCCCGCACCCTGCCCGACTACCTCGTCCCGGCCGCCGTCGTCCCGCTCCCCGCCCTCCCGCTGAGCCGCAACGGCAAGGTCGACCGCGCCGCCCTCCCGGCTCCCGAGGAACGGCCCGGCCACGGGCGCCGCGCCCGCGTCGAACCGCGCACCGCCGCCGAACACCGCACCGCCGAGGTCTTCGCCGAGGTCCTCGGCATCCGCCCGCCCGGCACGGACGAGGACTTCTTCGCCCTGGGCGGCGACTCCATCCTCAGCATCCGGCTCGCCGCCCGCCTCACCGAGGCCTTCGGCGCCGACCTCGGCCCCCGCGCGGTCTTCGACCACCCCACCCCGGCCGGCCTGGCCCGGCTGCTCACCGAGGCGTCCGGCACCCCGGCCCGCCCGCCCGTCGTGCCGGTGCCCCGCACGGGCGCGGCCCCGATGTCCCACGCCCAGCAACGCCTCTGGTTCCTGGAGGAGTTCACCCCCGGCGTCGCCGAGAACGTCGCGCTCGCGCTGCGACTGCGCGGCACCCTCGACCCCGGCGCCCTCGGCGCGGCCCTGGACGCCCTGACGGCCCGGCACGAGTCGCTGCGCACCACCTTCGACAGCATCGACGGCCACGGCGTGCAACTGGTCAACCCGCCGCACGTCGTACCGCTGCCGCTGCACGACCTCTCCGGCCGTCCCGCCGGCGAACGGCCGCAGGCCCTGCGCGACCTGCTCGCCGCCGAACGCGCCCGCCCCTTCGACCTGCGCCGCGGACCCCTGCTGCGCGCCACCCTGGCCCGGCTCGCCGACCACGACCACGTGCTGGCGCTGACCCTGCACCACATGGTCACCGACGGCTGGTCCAGCGGCGTGCTGCTGACCGACCTGGCCCACCTCTACCGTCTCGAACTCGACTCCGCGGAAACCGAGTTGGCGCCACTACCGGTGCAGTACGCCGACTACGCCCACTGGCAGCGCACCGAAGGCGCCCCCACCGGGGAACAGCTCGCCTACTGGAAGCGCCAACTGACCGGCGTGGTACCGCCGCGGCTGCCCACCGACCGGCCCCGACCCGCGGTGCGCGCCGCCAACGCCGCCAACGCCGCCACCGTCCGCCTGGAGCTGCCCGCCGACACCGCCCGCCGGCTGGCCGAGGTCGGCCGGGAACGCGGCGCCACCCTGTTCACCACCCTGGTCGCCGCGGCCCAGGCCTACCTGGCCCGGCTCAGCGGGGACACCGACATCACCGTCGGCACCATCACCTCCGGCCGGCACCGGCCCGAGATCCAGCAGCTGGTCGGATTCTTCGTCAACACCCTGGTGCTGCGCTCCCGGGTGGAACCCGGCCAGTCCTTCGACGCCCTCCTCGGCGAGGTGCGGCAGACTGTCCTGGACGCCTTCGCCCACCAGGACGTGCCCTTCGAGAAGGTGGTCGACGAGGTCCAGCCGGTGCGCGACACCAGCCGCAGCCCGCTCTTCCAGGTCCACGTGGTGCTCCAGAACGCGCCGTCCGCCGAACTCGACCTGCCGGGCCTCGACGTGACCGGCATCGAGCCCGACGCCGTACGGACGGCCTTCGAGCTGGTGCTGGAGTTCGTCGAGACCGGGAGCGGCGCGCTGCACGGCCTGCTCACCTACAACACCGACCTGTTCGACCCGGCCACCGTCGAGCGGATGGCCGGCCAGCTCGCCACCCTGCTGACCGCCGTCGCCCAGGATCCGGCCCGCGCCGTCGGCGCGCTGCCGCTGGCCGGACCGGACACGCCGCCCGCCGAGACCGGCGGCACCTTCCGCCCGGTGCCCGAAGCCACCCTGCCCGAGCTGTTCGAACGCCGGGCCGCCGCCACCCCCGACGCACCCGCCCTGCACGACGGCGAGCGCGAACTCAGCTACGCCGAACTGGACCGGGCCGCCAACCGGCTGGCCCACCACCTCATCGGGCGCGGCGTCGGGCCCGAGCGGCTGGTCGCCCTCGCCCTGCCCCGCTCGGCGGCCATGGTGGTCGCCCAGCTCGCCGTCGCCAAGGCCGGCGGCGCCTTCCTCCCGGTCGACCCGGACTACCCGGAGCCCCGGCGGGCGTTCATGGTCCGCGACGCCGCCGCCCACCTGGTGCTCGACGACCCGGCCGGGGTCTGGACCGCCGAAGGCCCGGACACCGCACCCACCGACGCCGACCGCACCACCGCCCTCACCCCCGCCCACCCGGCCTACGTCGTCTACACCTCCGGCTCCACCGGCACCCCCAAGGGCGTCCTGGTGACCCACGCCGGCCTCGCCGTCTTCGCGGCCGCCGCCGCCGAGCAGTACGCCGTCGGCCCCGGCGACCGGGTGCTCCAGTTCGCCTCGCCCAGCTTCGACGCCTCCGTGCTGGAACTGTGCATCTCCCTGCTCTCCGGGGCCGCCCTGGTCACCGGCGAGGAAGGACCGCTGGTCGGCGAACGGCTCGCCGAGGTCCTCGCCGCCCGCCGGATCAGCCACACCCTGATCCCCCCGGCGGCCCTGGCCACCGTGGAACCCGCAACCGCCGCCGCCCTGCCCGACCTGCGCACCCTGGTGGTCGGCGCCGAGGCCTGCCCGGCCGACCTGGTCGACACCTGGGCCCCCGGCCGACGGATGATCAACTCCTACGGCCCCACCGAGGCCACCGTCGTCGCCAGCTGGACCGGCCCGCTCACCCCCGGCACCGGCACCCCCGCGATCGGCCGGCCCAGCGGCGCCACCCGCGCGTACGTCCTGGACACCGCCCTGCGGCCGGTGCCGCCCGGCGTCACCGGGGAGCTCCACCTGGCCGGCCCCGGCCTCGCCCGCGGCTACCTCGGCCGCCCCGGCCTCACCGCCCAGCGCTTCCTGCCCGACCCGTACGGCGCCCCCGGCGACCGGATGTACCGCACCGGGGACCTCGCCCGCCGCGACGCCGACGGCCAACTCCGGTTCGCCGGCCGCGCCGACGAACAGATCAAGCTGCGCGGCTTCCGCATCGAACCCGGGGAGATCGAGAGCGCCCTGCGCCGCAGCCCCCTGGTGCGCGACGCCGTCGTCACCGTCCGCGCCGACGGCCCCGGCGGCGGACGGCTCGTCGGCTACGTCGTGCCCACCGACGCCGCCACGGGCGCGCCCGCCCTCGAACTCCGCCTCCACCTGGCCGAAACCCTGCCGCCCCACCTGGTCCCCGCGGCCTTCGTCCCGCTGGCCGCCCTGCCGCTCACCCCCAACGGCAAACTCGACCGCCGGGCCCTGCCCGACCCCGGGCCCGCCCACGCCACCGCCGGCCCGGGCCGGGCACCGGAGACCGACCTCGAACGCCGGATCGCCCGGATCTGGGCCGACGTCCTCGGCCTCGACGAGGTCGGCGCCGACGACAACTTCTTCCTGCTCGGCGGCGACTCCATCCTCAGCATGCAGGTGGTGTCCCGGCTGCGCCGCGACGGCCTCCACCTGGCCACCCGGGACCTGTTCAGCCACCAGACCGTGGCCGAACTCGCCACCGTCGTGCGCACCGCCACCGAACGCGCGGACGACGGCCCGGTGACCGGCGGCCTGCCGCTCACCCCCATCCAGGAATGGTTCCTGACCACCCCGCGCGCCGCCCACCACCACTTCAACCAGTCCACCCTGCTCGAACTCGGCGCCGACCCCGACCCGACGGCACTGCGCGCCGCCCTCGACGCCCTGCTGGAACACCACGACGCGCTGCGCATGCGCTTCACCCGCGACGCGACCGGCTGGCACCAGTTCAACCCGCCGCCCGCCCCCGCCGAGGACCTCCTGATCCGCTACGACCTGACCGGGCAGAGCGCCGAGGCCGCCGACGCGGCCATGGCCAAGGCCGCCGACGAACTCCACGCCGGCTTCGACCTGGCCCGCGGCCCGCTGCTGCGCGCCGCCCTGTTCACCGGCCACCCGGAGCACCCCGCCCTGCTGCTCCTGGTCGCCCACCACCTGGTCGTCGACGCCGTCTCCTGGCGGGTGCTGCGCGACGACCTGGAGAGCGCCCACCGGCAGGCCGTCCGCGGCGGGGCGATCACCCTGGGGGAGCGCGGCACCTCCTTCCGGGACTGGGCGCACCGGCTCGCCGGCCATGTCGCCGAGGGCGGCCTGGACCACGAACTCCCGTACTGGGAGGAGGCGGTGAGCGCCCGGACGGCCCTGCCCGGCGGCCCGGCCGACCTCGGCGAAACCGCCGACGGAGACGGAGACGGCGACGGCGACGGCGACGGCGCCGAGAGCGCGGCGGTCACCGTCGAACTCGACGAGGCGGACACCGAGGCACTGCTGCGCGCCGCCCCCGCCGCCTACCGCACCCGGGTCAACGACGTACTGCTCGCCGCGCTCGCCCTCGCCCTGGCCCGCTGGAGCGGACAGCAGCGGATCGCCCTGGACCTGGAAGGACACGGCCGGGAGGACCTGGTGGAGGGCGTCGACCTGTCCCGCACCGTCGGCTGGTTCACCACCGTCCACCCCGTCACCTTCCACGTCCCCGACGCCGACCGGCCCGATCCGGACCGCGACTGGCGCGCCCTGGTGAAGTCCGTGCGCCGACAGCTGCGCGCGGTGCCCGGCAACGGCCTGGGCTTCGGCGCCCTGCGCACCTTCGGCACCCCCGAGATCCGCGAGCGCCTCGCCGCCGGCGGGCACGGCCAGATCGTCTTCAACTACCTCGGCCAGTGGGACGCCCGGCCCGAGACCGCCGGCGACGGCCTGGTCCGCGCCGAACTCGGCTCCTTCGGCCAGGACCACGACCCCCGGGACGGCGGCTCCCACCCGCTGGAGGTGGTCGGCGCGGCCCAGCACGGACGCCTCGCCTTCACCTGGCACCACCGGCCCGCCGTGCACGACACCGGGGCCGTCCGCCGGGCGGCCGAGGACTTCGCCGCCGCCCTGCGGCAGATCGCCCGGCACGCCCGGGAAGGACGGTGACCACACCACCCACCCACCCACCCACCCACCCGCACCGACCGACCGACCGATTGACCGACCGATTGACCGACCGGCGGACCGACCGACGGACCGACCGACGATGACGAAGGAGCCCGACATGGACGAGAACACCCGCTACCAGGTGCTGCGCAACGACGAGGAGCAGTACTCCCTCTGGCCGGCCGACCTCGACGTACCGGCCGGCTGGCAGCCCGTCGGAACCGAGGGCACCGAGGCCGAGTGCACCGCCTACGTCGACGAGGTCTGGACCGACATGCGCCCGAAGAGCCTGCGCGAGCGCATGGAGAACGCCGGAGCCTGACCGCCGCGGGACGGGCAGCCGGTCGTGCCCACGCCGACCGGCCCCGTCCCGGCCGCCGCACCACCCCACCACCGCACCACCGCACCACCGCGCCGCTTCACCGCTGCACGACCGCACCACCGAGCCGCCGCACCACCACGACCCGAGGAGAGCACCATGACCCCTCCGCTGCGCACCGAGCACCTGGACTTCATCCCCTACCGGACCGAGGACGAGGACGCCTTCGTCTCCCTGCTGCGCAACGCGGACGTGTGCCGCTGGATGGGCCAGGACCTCGTGCCCGAGCCGGACATCCGAACGCTGTTCCGCGCGATCCTGACCGACGTCTACCCGCGGAACCTCTTCGACGTCTGGGGCCTCTGGCTGGACGGGGCGTACGCGGGCCACGCCGAGGTCAAGCGCGCCGGGAACGTCGACGGCCACGAGCTGGTCACCGCGCTCGCCCCGGAGTTCTGGGGCCGGGGCCTGGGCGCCGAGGTGGTGCGCGGCCTGATCCGCTACGCCGGTGACGAGCTGGGGCTCAAGGAGGTCTACGGCATGGTCGGCGCCGAGAACACCCCGAGCCTGACGATGTGCCACCGGCTCGGCTTCCGGCACCTGCGCGACGTCGTCGGCGACGACGGCTCGGTGACGAAGCTGCTGGCCATCTCCACCACCGACGAGGCCTGACCCCTTCCCCGCCCGGGCCGAGCCCGACGGGGCGGTGGGGCCAGGCCCCGGGGGCCGGCCCCGGCCCGGGGCCCCACCGGGGGGGGGTGGTCAGGCGGGGTTTTAAACCGCGCGACCTGACCCCTGCCCCGCCCGGGCCGAGCCCGTCGGGGCGGTCGCGCCGGCCCGGGCCGGCGCGACCGGTCCAGGGCCGACTCCGCGTCCTGGGGATCAGCGGTTCTTGAACTCCTCGATGGCGGTCCGGGTCGCCCGGTGCATCGCCTCGCTGCCGGCGTGCCCGGAATCCTCGATGATGTGGAGCCGCGCGCCCGGCCACGCCTTCGCGAGCTCCCAGGCGGTCTGTACCGGGCAGCCCATGTCGTGCCGGCCGTGGACGAGCACTCCCGGGATCCCCGCCAGTACGTGGGCGTTGCGCAGCAGTTGGTCCTCCTCCAGCCAGGCGCCGTTGCCGAAGAAGTGGGAGCAGATCCGGACGAAGGCGATCCGCGCGTCCACCTCGCGGTCGCTGTACATGCCGGGCGAACCGTTGGGCTCGTTCGAGACGACCGCGTCCTCCCAGGCGAGCCAGTCGGCGGCGGCCTTCTCCCGGACGGCACGGTCGGGGTGCTCCATCAGCCGCGCGTACGCCGCCGGCAGGTCGCCGGCCCGCTCGTCCGCGGGGACACCGTCGCGGAACCGGTCCCATGCCTCCGGGTGGAACCGCCCGGCACCCCGGTAGAGCCAGTCGATCTCGGCTCGTCGGGCCGTCGTCACGGCCTGGACGACGACCTCGCCGACCCGTTCGGGATGCTGCTGCGCATAGGCCAGGACGAGGGTCGATCCCCAGGAGGCACCGTTCAGCAACCACCGCTCGACGCCGAGGTGATCGCGCAGCCGCTCCATGTCGTCGATCAGGTGCTGCGTGGTGTTCAGGCTCATGTCCGCCGCCGGGTCGCCGGCGTGCGGGGTGCTGCGGCCGCAGTTGCGCTGGTCGAAGCGGACGACACGGTAGCGCTCGGGGTCCCAGGCCCGTGTCGGCCGTTGCGGCGCGCCCGCCCCCGGGCCGCCGTGGACGTTCAGCGCCGGCTTGCCGTCGGGGCTGCCGAGCTGCTCGTAGTAGATGCGGTTGCCGTCGCCGGTGTCGAGGAATCCGGTGTCGTAAGGGGCGGTCGGAGGATAGAGCTCAACCATGACCGTCGATCGTACGGGGGCTGCCACAACGGGCGGAAGGCTCCGTCGCGCCGTCCCGGGACGGTTCGCCCACGGACCTGCTCCAACACCGAGGGGCGGCTCGGCGACGGCACCACCGCCCGCTACGAGGACATCCTCGGCAAGGGCTTCACCGCCGTCACCACCGGCCTCGGCGGTGATACCGCCCACGCCTTCCGATCTCCCCGGTTCGCCGGCGCCCCGCGTCCGTGGCCGAGCGCCACGCACGCGGGGCGGCGCCGTCCGCCGGCCGTGCCGATACGGCGGCGAGCCTCCCCGCGCACCGCTCGCCGGTCGCCGACCCGAAGGCGCCGGCCGGGAGCGGCCGCCCGGCCGTTCGGGCCGAACGCCGGGCCGGTCAGGCCTCCGCGGCGCCGACCAGCGGGCGGTGGCAGGCCACCGTGCGGCCGGGTGTCACCTCCCGCGGCCGGGGCTCCTCGGTGGCGCAGCGGCTGTCCGCCAGCGGGCAGCGGGTGCGGAAGCGGCAGCCGCTGGGCGGGGCGAGGGGGGAGGGCGGGTCGGCGGGGAGCAGGCCGGTGTCGCGCAGCGGGCGGCCGGGTTCGGGGACGGCGGCGAGCAGGGCGGCGGTGTAGGGGTGGGCCGGGGCGGCGAGGACGGCCTCGGTGGGGCCGCGCTCGCAGATCCGGCCGAGCTGGAGCACGGCCACCTCGTCGCTCACCGCCCGGACCACGCCGAGGTCGTGGGAGATGAAGAGGCCGGCCAGTCCGCGCTCCTCGGTGAGGTCGCGCAGCAGGTTGAGCACGGTGGCCTGGGCCGAGACGTCGAGGGCGGAGACCGCCTCGTCGGCGATCAGGACGCGAGGTCCGGCGGCCAGCGCCCGGGCGATGGCGACCCGTTGGGCCTGTCCGCCGGAGAGCTGGTGGGGCCGGCGGTCGCCGAACAGGGCGGGCGGCAGGCCGACGGCCTCCAGCTGCCGGGTCACGATCTCCTCCCGGTCCCGCTCCCGGTCCCGGCTCCGGTCGCGGGCCGGGCCGGGGTGGGCGTCGAGGGGTTCGGCGACGAGGTCGCGAACCCGGCGGCGCGGGTTGAGGGAGGAGAGCGGGTCCTGGAAGACCATCTGGAGGCGGGGCCGGACCGCCCGCAGGGCCCGCGGGGAGAGCGTGGCGAGGTCGGTGCCGTCGAGGGTGACGGTGCCGGAGGTGGGTGGGGGCAGGCGGAGCAGGGCCTTGGCGATGCTGCTCTTGCCGGAGCCGGACTCGCCGACCAGGGCGAGGGTGCGGCGCGGGTACAGGGCCAGGTCGACGCCGCTGACGGCGTGCAGCGGGCCGGAGCGGGTGCGGTGGACGACGCCGAGGCCGGTGGCCTCCAGGACGGCCGTACCGGTGTCGGCGGTTCCGGCGCCGGCGGTGTCGGGTGCGGCGGTGTCGGGCGCGGTGGTCATGCCGCGGACTCCAGTTCCTCGGGAGCGGTGCTGTCGGCCGCGGTGAGCGGGAAGTGGCAGTCGGCGGTGTGTCCGTCCGCCGCCGTGCGGGTGGGTGGCGCGGTCGTGGTGCAGAGTTCGGTCGCCCGCTCGCAGCGCGGGGCGAAGGGGCAGCCGGGGATGGGCCGGGTGAGGTCGGGCGGTGAGCCGGGGATGGCGGGCAGGGCGCGGCGCAGCGGGCCGGTGACGCGCGGGACGGAGCGCAGCAGCGCCGCCGTGTAGGGGTGCCGGGGGTGCCGGGTGACGGCTTCGGTGGGGCCGGTCTCGACGATCCGGCCGCCGTACATGACGGCGATGCGGCGGGCCCGCCCGTACAGCAGGCCGATGTCGTGGGTGATCAGCAGGGTGGCCAGGCCCCGGTCGACCCGGTGCTGGTCGAGCAGGTCGAGGACGGTGCGCTGGACGGTGACGTCGAGGGCGGTGGTGGGTTCGTCGGCGAGCAGCAGGGCGGGTTCGCCGGCCAGGGCGGCGGCGATCCCGACGCGCTGGCGCAGGCCGCCGGAGAGCTCGTGCGGGTGGGCGCGGGCCCGCCGGGCGGGGTCGGGGACGTCGACGGCGGCGAGCAACTCGGCGGCGGTGCGAAGCCGTTCGCGTCGGGACAGGCGGCGCCGGTTGGTGATCGACTCGGTGACCTGGTCGGCGATCCGGACGACCGGGTTGAGCGAGGTCATCGGGTCCTGGTGAACCATGGCGATACGGGTGCCGAGCAGTTCGGCGCGCCGGGCGGGGGTGGCGGCGAGCAGGTCCTCGCCGTTCAGCCGGATCTCGCCGGTGGCGACGGCCCTGGTGGTGCGCGACTCGACGCCGAGGACGGTGCGGGCGAGCACGGACTTGCCGGAGCCGGACTCGCCGACCACGCCGAGGCACTCGCCGGCCGCGATGGCGAGGCTGACGCCGTGCAGGACGTGCAGGGCCCGCCCGTCGGGGGTGTGCAGGACGGTGTCCAGCGAGCGGACGTCGAGGACGGGGGCGGAGGTCATCCGCGCGCTCCCTTCGTGGCGGTGGGCTTGGCTGTGGTGGGCTTGGCTGCGGCGGGAGCGCCCGAACGCAGGTGCTCCCCGAGGTAGTTGAGGGCGAGGACGGTCAGGCAGAGCACCGCCGCGGGCGCCAGCGAGATCCACGGCGCGCTGCCGAGGGTGGTGCGGCCCTCGGCGATGATGCCGCCCCAGGAGGGCTCCGGCGGGCGCAGCCCGAAGCCGAGGAAGCTGAGCGAGCCCTCGGCGACGATGGCGACGGTGGTGGCGGTGAAGGCGAAGGTGAGCGCGATCGGCAGGACGTGCGGGACGATCTCGCGGCGCAGGATGCGCAGCGGGGCGGTGCCGATCATGCGGGCGGCCTGGACGAAGCCGCGCTCGGCGAGCGAGAGCACGACGGCGCGCACCACCCGGGTGAAGTGCGGGACGGTGAACAGTCCGATCAGGCCGCCGATGACGGTGAGGCCGGGGCCGCGCATCGAGACCACGATCATCACCAGGATCAGGCTGGGCACGGACATCAGCAGGTCGGTCGCGAAGCCGATGGCCTTGTCGACCGGGCCGCGGAACCAGCCGGCGGCGAGGCCGAGCGCGCCCCCGCCGAGCAGCCCGACCAGGACGGTCAGGGCGGCGACGGTGAAGGAGGCGCGGGCGCCGGCGACGGTGCGCTGCAGGATGTCCCGCCCGGAGCCGTCGGTGCCCAGCCAGTGGCCGGGGCCGGGGGCGGCGGAGGGGTGGGCGAAGTCGCCGTGCAGCGGGTCGAAGCCGGGCAGCAGGGGCAGCAGCAGGGCGGCGAGGGCGACCGCGGCCAGCCAGGCCGCGGCGGCGAGCACGCCGGCCGGCGGGCGGCGGCGGGCGGTGGGGGTCCCGGCGGTGTCGGTGCTCCCTGCGGTCCCGGCTTCGTTCCCAACGGTCCTGACGGACCCGGCGGCGCTCTCGGCGGTCACGGTGGTGGTCTCAGCGGCGCTCATGGGCGATCCTCGGGTCGATCGTGCGGTACAGCAGGTCGACCGCGAAGGTGGCCGCGACCACGGCGACGGCACTGACCACCACCACGGCCTGGACGACCGGGAAGTCCCGGCCGGCGATGGCTCCGGAGATCAGGCTGCCGACGCCGGGCACCGCGAACAGCGACTCGACCAGCACCGAGCCGCCCAGCGAGGTCCCGATGCCGATCCCGATCAGCGTCACCAGCGGCAGGCTGGACGGCCGCAGGGCGCGGCGCAGCAGCAGCCGGGTGGTGCCCATCCCGCGGCTGCGGGCGGCGGCGATGTACGGCTGGTCGAGGGTTTCGAGCAGCTGTCCGCGCAGGGTGCGGGTGAACACGGCGGCCTCGGTGAGGCCGAGGGTGAGGGCGGGCAGCACCAGGTGGCGCAGGTTCTCGGCCGGGTTCTCGGTGAACGGGGTCCAGCCGGTGGCGGGCAGGACGCGCAGCTGGACGGCGGCGATCCAGATGAGCAGCAGGCCGAGGGCGAAGCCGGGGACGGCGAGCCAGCAGAAGGTGGCGGTGGTGGCGAGCCTGTCGAAGGTGCCGCCGGGCCGCCAGGCGGAGAGCAGGGCGACGGGCACGGCCAGGCAGAGCGCCACCAGCTGGGCGGCGAGGAAGAGTTCGAGGGTGACGGGGACGCGGTCGGCGAGTTCTCCGGTGACGGCCGCTCCGGTGGACAGCGAGTGGCCGAGGTCGCCGTGCAGGGCGTCGCCGATCCACTGCCAGGTGGCGGCGAGCACGTTGCGGTCCAGGCCGAGCCCGGCCTCGTAGGCGGAGATCTGCTCGGGGGTGGCGGTGGGGCCGAGGGCGGCGACGGCGGGGGAGCCGGGCATCAGGTGGGGCAGGGCGAGCGCGCCGACGGTGACCAGCAGCAGGACGGCCGCGGCGCGGCCGAGCTGCCCGCCGTACCGCAGGGCGGTCCGGGCGCCGGGGGTCACCGCTTCACCCACAGGGTGGCGGGGGAGACGTTGAGGACGGTGCGCCTGGACAGGTCGGGCAGTCCGCCGACCTTGGCGGTGCCGAGGAAGCCGACGGTGTTCTCGGTGAGGAAGACCATCGGCGCCTCGCCGACGACCCGCGCGGCGGCCTGGCCGTAGGCGGCCGAGCGCTTGGCCGGGTCGGTCGAGGCGCGGCCCTCGGTGATCGCCTTCTGGGCCTCGGGGTCCGACCAACTCATGAAGTTGTAGGGCGAGTTAGGCAGGTAGAGGCTGCCGAGAGCGGTGTCGGTGTCGCCGAACATGCTGGTGATGAAGTCCATCACCTGGAACTTGCGCTGGAGCATCGCGGTGCCCAGGCCCGCGTTGTCGAGCGGCTTGACGGTCATCCTGATCCCGGCCTCGCCGAGCATCTGCTGGAGCACGGTGGCGCGCTGCTGGGCCTCGGGGCGGCTGTCGACGAGGTACTCGAAGGCGAGGTCGGGGTGGCCGGCCTCGGCCAGCAGGGCACGGGACCTGGCCGGGTCGTGGGCCGGGTACCCGGCGGCGGTGCGGTACGGGGAGCGGGAGCCGATCGGCCCGTCCGCGACGGAACCCTGACCGAGGAAGACGACCTTCTCCAGGGCCTCGCGGTCGATCGCGTACTGCACCGCCCGGCGGACCCGGACGTCGTCGAAGGGCGCGGCCTTGGTGTTGAACAGCACGGTGCTGGTGGAGCCGGGCCCGGTGGCGGTGCGCAGCCCGTCGGCGGCGGCCTGCTTGAGCTGGCTGGGCGTCTCGGTCCAGATCAGGTCGGTGTCGCCGGAGCGCAGCGACTGGTAGCGGCTGTCGGCGTCGGGCAGCACCCGGTAGACGAGCTTGTCCGCGTGGCCCTTGGCGCCCCAGTACGCGGGATTGCGGGCCAGGGTGACGGAGACTCCGGGCTGCACGCTCTCCACGGTGTACGGGCCGGAGCCGACGGCGGGGGAGTCGCCGGACGGGGCCTCGGAGACGTAGCCGAGCGAGCGGGTGAACAGGTTCGGGAAGGCGGCGTCGGGCGCTTTGAGGGTGAAGGCGACGGTGGTCGGGCCGGTGACGGCGGTGGAGCCGATGGCGGCCGCGTCGAGGGCGCAGGCGCACTTGCTCTCCGGCTTGGCGAGCCGGGTGACGTGGTCGGCGACGGCCTGGGCGTCGAGCGGCCTGCCGTCGCTGAACGTCACGCCCTCGCGCAGGTCGAGGGTCCAGACCGTGGCGTCCGCGTCGGGGGTGAAGGACTTGGCGAGGTACGGCTGGACGGTGCCGTTGTCGCCGTTGACCATCAGCGGGTCGTACAGGGCGTTGGCGAGGACCATCATCGGCATCTGGATCAGCGTTCCGTCGGCCGGGTCGAGCTTGGCGAACGGTCGGTCCAGGCCGATCTTGAGGGTGCCGCCGTCCACGGCCTGCCCGTCGGCCGCCGCGCCGGTGTTCCCGGCGGCGGCGCCGGTGCCGGACAGGGCGTCGTCGGAGGCGGAGCAGGCGGTGAGCGTGAGCGCGGCCGTGCAGGCCGCGGCTACCAGGAGGTGGGTGTGCCGCTTCATGGTTCCTCGGTTCGGGGGTGCGGGGGCGGCCAGGGGGAGTGCGGCCGCCGACGTCCACACCATTTCGGAAGTGGCAGTACTGCCAAAAGGCAGTTGTGCAAACTTCGGATGACGAAACCCGGAAGAGTCGTCTCCCGCCTTGAGCGAGCACGGTCGGACGTGATTCGGTACTGACAGCCGCCCCCTCGGCGGCCCCACCGACGCCCGGACCGGGCACTCGCCCGGGACCGGAACGGACCGACTCGGATCCGACTCGGAACCGGCTCGGACACCCAACTCACCGAACAGGAGCGGAAGAACGATGCAGGGGACGGACACCGCGGCGGAGCCGGGCATGCGCGACCGCAAGAAGGCGCGCACCCGCGACAGCATCCGCTCCGCGGCGCTCGACCTCTTCGAGGAGCAGGGCTACGAACGCACCACCGTGGACCAGATCTGCCGCCGCGCCGACGTCGCCCACCGCACCTTCTTCCGCTACTACCCGGCCAAGGAAGCCCTGCTGTTCGGCTGGGACTTCGGCCACGTCGTCCTCGACGCCTTCGCCGCCGCCCCCGCCGAACTCCCGCTCTGGGCCGCGCTCGAAAACGCGCTGACCGTCACCGGCGGACGGCTGGAGGAGCCCGTCGAGCACACCGAGCGCCGCCGGCGGCTGCGCAGGGGCCTGCTCGAAGTGCACTCCGTCCACAACTACGCCCTGGTCGTCATCGACGCCTTCATCGAACACGCCGTCACCATCGCCGCCGAGCGGCTCGGCACCGACCCGGACACCGATCTGCGCCCGACCGCGTTCGGCGCGATGTTCGGCGGCATGGTGCGGCGCCACATCCTGATCGGCCGGGAGAGCGGCACGCTGGCCGACTGGGTCAAGGCCTACCGTGACGTGCTCGCCGCGGCGGGCTGACCCGAGCTCCGTCACCGTTCCTGGTCCCGTTCCCGGGAGTGCCGCCGGCCGCCCGGACGGCACCGCATGCCCTCTTCTCCCTCGTCACCATCCTCGCGCGGTGCTGCCGCGCGCCTTCGTCACACCCCTCGCCACACCCTTCGCACATCCCGAAAGGCCCCCGCATGTCCCTGGTCAACTTCCGCGACCCCGCCGTGCTCGCCGACCCCGCGAGCCGCTGGATCCGTCCCGGTGCCCTGTTCCGCTCCGCCCAGCCCTTCCCCGCCGCCGACTCGGACGTCGTCGCCCAGCTGCGCGAGCACGGCGTCACCACCGTCGTCGACCTCCGGGGCGAGGCCGAGAGCAGCCCCGAGGACTGGGCCGCCGCCGAGGCCGCCGGCATCGCCGTCGTCGCCGCCCGGATCGAGCCCACCAACGACGAACTGGCCCAGGCCATGCGGACCATGACCACCGCCGAGGACCTCGGCGCCTTCTACCTGCTGATGGCCGAGTCCGCGCCGCAGGCCCTGGCCGCCGCCGTCGAGGCCACCGCCCGCCCCGGCGGGGTGCTGGTGCACTGCGCCGCCGGCAAGGACCGCACCGGGCTCCTCACCGCGCTGCTGCTGGAGCTGCTCGGGGTTCCCGCCGAGGAGATCGTCGCCGACTACGCCCGCACCAACGAGGCGATCCAGCAGATCTGGGCCGGCCTCGCCGACCGCAACCGCTCCGCCCTCAACGAGGTCGAGGCCGGCCGACTGGTCGTCCCCGCCCCGCTGCTGGAGGCGCCCGCCGGGGCGATGAGCGCCTTCCTCGACCTGGTCCGCACCAAGCACGGCGGTGCTGCCGCCTTCCTGGCCACCTGCGGGGTCACCGCGGAAACCCTGGACGCCTTCCGCACCAAGGCCGCCGCCCGTACCGAGGCCGCCGCCGGTACCGTGACCGCGGTCCGTACCGTCGTGTCGAACGCCGCCGAGGTGACGGCATGACGACGACCCTGCTGCACCACACCGACGGCACGCCCTTCCGCGACCTCAACCACAACGGCACCATGGAGCCCTACGAGGACCCGCGGCTGCCCGTCGAGGAGCGGGTCGAGGACCTCCTCGGCCGGATGACCGTGGAGGAGAAGGCCGCGCTGATGCTGCACGGCCGGATGCTCCCCGGCGAACACCCGCCGTTCCCCTCCGGCGCCGGCCTGATCACCGAACGCGGCCTCACCCACTTCGCCATGATGGCCGTCCCCGACCCGCGCGCGATGGCCTCGTGGAACAACCACGTCCAGGACCTCGCCGCGGCCGCCCGGCTGGGCATCCCCGTCACCCTCTCCTCCGACCCCCGGCACGGCTTCACCGCCAACCCGGCCACCGCCCACACCGGCGGCGGCTTCAGCACCGGCCCCGAGCCGATCGGCCTCGCCGCCACCGACGACCCCGAACTGGTGCGCCGCTACGCCGACCTGATCCGCCGCGAGCTGTGTGCCGTCGGCATCCGGGTCGCCATCCACCCGATGGCCGACCTCGCCACCGAGCCCCGCTGGGCCCGGATCAGCGGCACCTTCGGGGAGGATCCGGGGCGCGCCTCGCGCATGATCACCGCCTACATCGAGGGCCTCCAGGGCGAGCGGGTCGGCCCGGACAGCGTCGCCTGCATGACCAAGCACTTCCCCGGCGGCGGCCCGCAGGCCGGCGGCGAGGACTCGCACTTCGCCGCGGGGCGCCGACTGGTCTATCCCGGCGGCGAGTTGGAGACCCACCTGCGCCCCTTCGAGGCGGCCTTCGCCGCGGGCACCGCGCAGATCATGCCCGCCTACGCGATCCCCTCCGGCAGCGGCCTCGCCGAGGTCGGCGCCAACTTCAACCGGGACGTCATCACCGGCCTGCTGCGCGGGCGCTACGGCTTCGACGGCGTGGTCTGCACCGACTTCAACGCCATCACGGGCATGAGCGTCCCCGGCGTGGTCACCCTGCCTCCGCGGCACTGGGGCGTCGAGGAGCTGTCCGTCGCCGAGCAGGTCGTGCTCACCCTCGACGCGGGCGCCGACCAGCTCGGCGGCGAGACCGACCCGGAGCTGATCCTGGCGGCCGTCCGCTCCGGCGCCGTCACCGAGGCCCGGCTCGACGAGTCGGCCCGCCGCATCCTGCGCGACAAGTTCCGCCTCGGCCTCTTCGACGACCCGTACGTCGACGTGGAGGCGGCAGCCGAACTGGTCGGCACGCCGGAGGGCCGGGCGCTCGGCCGCGAGCTCCAGCGCCGCTCCGTGGTCCACCTGGCCGGCGAGCCCCGTACCGCCACCGGCGCCACCCGGCTCTACGTCGAGGGCATCGACCCGCAGGTCGCCGCCGGGTACGGCACCCCGGTCGAGCGCCCCGAGCAGGCCGACCTCGCCGTCGTCCGCGTCGCCACCCCGTACGAGCGGCGCGAGGGCATGCTCGAACAGCATTTCCACAGCGGTTCGCTGGAGTTCGAGCCGGCCGAGGTCGAGCGGCTCACCGCCCTGGCCGCCACCGTTCCCACGGTCCTCGCCGCCCAGCTGGAACGGCCCGCCGTGCTCACCCCGCTCGCCCCGCACGCGGCCCTGCTGATCGGGGAGTTCGGCGCCGCGGACGAGGTCGTCCTGGACGCCGCCCTCGGCCGCGCCCCGATGACCGCGACCCTCCCGTTCGACCTGCCCGCCTCCGACGCCGCCGTCGCCGCCTCCCGCGAGGACGTCCCCTTCGACACCCGCGCCCCGCTCTTCCGCCACGGCCACCGCGCCCCCGCCGGAAGCTGACCCACCCCGCCCCGGGGAGCGCCCCCGGGGCGGGCCCTCGTGCGCCGGCGCTCGGTCAGCAGCATCGAGCCCCTTCCGAACCCGGCCGGAGCCGAGGTTCACCTCGGCCGGATGCGAACATGGCACGGAGCCGGGGGAGCGACCAGCGACCATCATTCGGCCGGGCCTGCTCGGTCACGCTTGTACGGGGTGCGGTGTCATGGTGAAGGACTGGCGGGGCGACAGGATCGGCAGTGCGCTGCAAGGTACGAACCCCACGGTGCTCCGGCGGCTCGACGCCGGCTTCGCGGTGATCGGCGACGTGCAGTTCCTGCCCGGGTACTCGGTTCTGCTGGTGGACGAGCCCGGTGTGCAGCGTCTGTCCGATCTCCCGCGCGGCAGACGAACGGCCTTCCTCGCGGACATGGACCGGCTGGGTGAAGCCGTGGAGCGGGTCTGCCGGCGGCTGGACCCGGAGTTCCGGCGCGTGAATCTGGAGATCCTCGGCAACACCGACAATTTCCTGCACGCGCACGTGTGGCCGCGGTTCGAGTGGGAGAGCCCGGATCGCGTCCGTCGCCCGGTGTGGCTGTATCCCACGGAGAACTGGCGCGATCCCGCGAGCGCGCTCGGACCGGAGCACGACGGCCTGCGGGAGGCGATCGGGCGCGAGCTCGACGGCTTGTCCGCGCCGCCTGTCCGTCCGGAGGGCCGGGAAGGAGTGTGAGATCCGACCCTGGGACCGACGGCATGCCCCCGGGTGACAAGCTGTGGCCGTAGGGATCCGGAAGGACCGCGATGGTCCGCCTCACCGCCGACGGCCGGGGCCTGCGCGCCGTACCCGCCGTCCAGCCCTCGCGCGACGCGCTTCACCGGTCGTTCCAGAACGAGCGGAGCAGGGCTGCCTGGAGCGGTGCCCAGTCCGCCAGGCTGCGGTCCAGGCCGTGCAGCAGGAGCACCGGGGGGCCGCTGCCCGTCGCGGCGCAGTGGACGGTACGTCCCGCGACGTCGATGAAGTCGGTGGCGGGTGCGGTGGCATTCTTCGGTGGCACGTTGTGTCTCCTGCCGCGTTTCACCGGGTCGGGGTCACGTCGATGATCACGCCGTCGCGGGGGCCGTCGTGGCCGGGAAGGTCGGGCACGTGGCGGGCCAGGTCGAGGAAGAAGCGGTCGGCGTCGATGGCTGTCTCCGGCGGGTGGACGCCGAGGTGGCCACCGGTGCCGTCGAGCAGTTGCGCGAGCCCCAGCGCCAGGGGCAGACCGGTTGCCTCCGCCATGTCGTTGAGCAGTGCCGAGGCGCCGGGTGTATCGGCGAGCCGGGCGAGGGCTGTGACGCGGCGGCCGTCGCGGGTGCCGGTGGCGGCCGCGAAGAACGGGGGCAGTGACCCGGGCCCCTTGCGGGTCATGGCACCGGCGGTGGCCCGCAGCGCGCGGGACACCGAGGGCTTGGCGAGTTCGGCTGCCGCGGTCTCGTTGGTGAGTTTTCCGGCGTCGATGTCGCGGCGCAGGACGTCGAGGTAGGCGATCGTGCCCGGGGTGACGACCATGAGGTTGGCGGCCTCGCCGGCCGGCCGGAAGCTGCGGTGCAGGGTGACCGGCTCGGGGTGGCCGACGGTGTAGGCCGTGCCGGTGTGTCCGGCGGATACGGAGAGGGCGACCGGCTGGAGCGGCCGCCGGTGAACGAGCCGTCCGCCGCTGACCATCACGACTTTCCCGCTGATCTGCTCCATCCAGTGCACGGCGGCCGCGCTGGGGCGCCCGTCGGGGTCGCTCAGCTGCTCGTCGTCCCCACCGCCGCCGGAGACGTCGACGGGCCAGGCGGTGTACAGATCCTGGACATGGTCCAGTTGCCGGACGGCACGGGTGGCCAGCAGATTGCTGACGCCGGGGCTGGCGCCCATTCCCACCACGGCACGGACCCCGGCGGCCCGGGCCTCCTCGTCCAGGCCGAGCATCTGCAGGGTCGGCTCCCAGTCGTCGCAGATGTCCAGGTAGTGGGTGCCGGTCGTGATCGCGGCTCGCAGCACGGTGAGGCCGAAGCGGTAGTACGGACCGACGGTGTTGAGGACGGCGTCCGCGTCCTCCAGCGCGGCGTGCAGGGCGCCGCTGTCGGTCACGTCCACCTTCAGCGCCCGCATCGGCGCGCCGCCCGTGCCGTCCTCGTCGAGCCGGCGCACCAGTGTCCGGGCCGCCTCCAGGTTCCGGTCGGCCACGACGATCTCGGTGACGCCGGGGAGTCCGGCCGCCACGCGTACCGCTACGGCACCCATTGCTCCGGGGCCTCCGAGAGCCAGAATCCTCATTCGCCACTCCATCTATCGACTGAATTGCGATCGTAGTGCATACGATAGCATTCAGTTCGAACATTCTTCTGGATGGAGGGGAACCATGACCGACCCGCACACCACGGGCCCGGCCCCGTACGAAGCGGCCGGCGCCTCACCCGGACACGTGTCCGTCGTCATCGTCGGCGCGGGATTCGCAGGCCTCGGCACAGCCATCCGGCTGCTGCGGGAGGGCCACCGCGACCTGCTGATACTGGAGCGGGCCGACGAGGTCGGCGGCACGTGGCGGGACAACGCCTATCCCGGATGCGCCTGCGACGTGCCCTCGCGCCTGTACTCGTTCTCGTTCGCGCCCAACCCCACCTGGAGCAGGCGCTTCGCACCTCAGGAGGAGATCGAGCGGTACCTGAAGCGCTGCGTCGACCGGTACGACCTGGCGCCCCGCCTTCGGCTCGGCTGCGAACTGCGGCGCGCCACCTGGGACCCCGATCGGCTGCGCTGGGAACTGGACACCAGCACCGGACCGCTCAGCGCCGGGCTGCTGGTGATGGCCCAAGGGCCCCTTTCGGAGCCGGCCGTCCCCTCGCTGCCCGGCCTGGACGGCTTCACCGGAGAAGCGTTCCACTCCGCCGGATGGAAACACGACCTGGACCTGTCGGCCAAGCGGGTGGGCGTGATCGGCACCGGCGCGAGCGCCGTCCAGTTCATCCCCCACCTGCAGCGCACGGCCCGCCGGGTGACCGTCTTTCAGCGCACTCCGTCATGGATCGCCCCGCGCCGGGACCGGCCGGTACCGGCATGGCAGCACCGCCTGTTCCAGCTCGCCCCGACGGCGCAGCGACTGGCGCGGGGCTGGGAGTACACGGCACGGGAGGCGACGCTGCCGGCACTGCTCGGCAACCGCACCATGGCCGCGCTGGGGCGCCGGGAGGCACTGTCCCACCTGCACCGCCAGGTCAAGGACCCCGAGCTGCGCTCCAAGCTGACCCCGGACTACGCACTGGGCTGCAAGCGGGTCCTGCTGTCCGACGACTACTACCCGGCCCTGGTCCAACCCAACGTCCACGTCGTCACCGACCCGATCGCGAGCGTCGGACCCAACACGGTCCTCACCACCCCGCGCGGCGGCACCCGGGCCGGCGAGGTCGGCGGCACGTCCGACGGCACCACGCATCCAGTGGACGTACTGATCTTCGGAACCGGGTTCCGTGTCACCGACGCCTCCTACGCGCAGCGCGTCATAGGCGGTGACGGACGGTCCTTGAACGAGGTCTGGCAAGGCAGCCCGCAGGCACACCTCGGTACCACCGTCGCGGGATTCCCCAACCTGTTCCTGATGGCAGGACCCAACACGGGCGTGGGGCACACCAGCCTCATCCACATGATCGAGTCGCAGATCAACTACCTCGTCAGCACCCTGCAGCTGATGTGGAGCCGCGGTCTGGGCTCCGTGGACGTGCGCGCGGAGACACAGCGCGCGTACAACGCCGAACTGCAGAACCGGATGGCCCCCACGGTCTGGGCCGCGGGCGGTTGTTCCGGCTGGTACCAGGACCGCACGGGCCGTGTCACCACCATCTGGCCCGCATCGACCTGGCAGTTCCGCCGTCGCACCCGAGCCATCGACCCGGACGAGTACATCCTGACGGCGCCGCGCGTCGCCCCGGACCGGTCCGTCTCCGACGGGTCCGTCCGCGCGGGCGTCGGCGAAGCGCAGCCGGGGTCATGACGGATCCGCACCGCCCCCGAGCGATCGGTTGCGCCTGCGGCCACCGGAGACTTCTGTCGAGGGAGGCGCTGGTGTCCAGGGAGGCGCTGGTGTCCAGGGAGGCGCTGGTGTCCACGCCCCCTGCCCCCGCCACCCGGCTCTTCGCCTTCGAGGCGGTGAGCACCCTGCTGTTCGCGGTGCCCATGCTGCTGGTCACCGCGTCGGACCGTCCCAGAGTGCCCGAATGGGCCCAGTTACTGGGGCTCGCCCTGCTCCTCACGATGATCGCGGCGCTCGTGCACACGTGTCGGCTGACCACCGCCGAAGGGCTGAGACTGATCACCAGTGGGGCCGTCGGGCAGGGCGAGAGGGCAGCCAGGCAGCTGCACCAACAGTCCGGAGCGGAACGGCGGTTGGGGTGGCTGCTGGTCCTGTATCCGGCCGTGCTGGCGATCCTGCTGCCGGTCCCCGACACCTGGGTACGTTTCTGGTTCTGGTCCACGGTGCTGCTCAGCCTGTTCTCGATGCTCTCGCTCGGCCGGCTGCTGCGCGGCGCGGGCCACGCGGACTGCCGGCGAGGAGGACTGCTGAAGACCGCGGGCCCGTAGCACCGGACGCTCGGGCCCGCGCGGGGCCGAGTCCTCGACGAGGTTTCCGTTCTCGACCCGCAGCTGTCGCAGCGGGTCGAGCCCCGTTCGCGCTTCGGGGTGTTCCTGCGCGGGCGGGAGACGGGCCGGAACCGACGGTGGCCGCGCGGGCTGCGGTCACAGGCAGCGGAGCAGGGCCGGACGGTCCCTCGTGCGGACGGCGGGGAGCCAGGCGGTGGTGGGTCCTGGCAGGCGGATGCGGTACCAGAGGGTGGAGACGAGGTCCTCCTCGTTGATGACGGGGAGGCCGGTCGGGAGTTGGCAGTCGGCGTCGAGGGTGTCGTTGTGCCAGACCCGCACGGGGACGACGTTGTCGGCGGTGTAGGGGCGCAGGGGGTCGACGGCGAGGCCGAGGCTGCACTGAGGGTCGCGGTCGGTGCGGTCCTGACAGCCGCGTTCGGTGTTGAAGACCCGGACGTGGGCGGGTTGTCCGGACGGTCCCGGGTGCGGCCAGAGGGCAGTGCCGGTGACGGCGACCGTGGCGCAGGAGACCAGGGCCAGCAGCGCGGTGCGAGGGCGCGGGGTCGGGCGGCGCGCGCGCCGGCCGGGGCGGTGGGCGCGGATGCGGGCGAGCAGGCTCTCCGCGGTGTGCGGGGCGCGGGCGGCGTGGGTGGGGGCGAGACAGTCGGCGGCCAGGGCGCGCCAGAACGGGGGGACGGCGGCGGCCAGCCGCAGGGCGGCGCGGCCTTCCGCGTACTGCTGGGTGGTGGCGCAGCGGGCGGCGGAGGTGGCGCCGGGGAACGGTCGGCTGCCGGCGGCGAAGACCTCGTGGATCACGATGCCGAGGGCCCAGATGTCGGCGGTGGTGCGAATTCTGATGCCGTGTTCGCCGAGCGGTTCCTTCCAGCGCTCCGGCGGGAGGTAGTCGGGGGTGCCCATCGGGGAGCCGTGGCCGTGGGTGCCGGTGAGTTCGATGGCGAGGCCGAAGTCGGAGAGCCGGACCTCTCCGTCCGCGCCGATGAGGACGTTCTCCGGCTTGAGGTCGGTGTGGACCCAGCCGGAGCGGTGCAGGTGGGCCAGGCCCTCACAGATGCCGGTGACGATCCTGGCGCCGTCGGCCTCGTCGATGCCGATGGCGAGCAGGTCGCGCAGAGTGCACCGGGCGCGTTCCATGACCAGGACGATCGCGCCGTCGAGCGAGGGCTGGTCGGGGGCGGCCAGGACGATGGCATCGAGCAGCCGCACCAGCCGGGGGTGCGGGGCGGTGCGGCCCAACGCGGCTTCGCGCCGGGCGGCTTCGGCGACCTGGCGGGCCTGGCGGGGCGCGAGTCCGGCGGTCAGCAGCACCTTGAGGGCGACCGTGTCATCCGCCCCGCCCCCGCCGTCGGCCCGGTGGGCGGCGTATACCGTTGCCCAGCCGCCCTCACCGATCAGCCCGGTGACGGTCCACTCTCCGACCCGGTGGCCGGTCGGCAGGAGTTCCTCGCCGTCCCCGGGGAAGGCCGGGTTCCGCGGCACAGCCGGCCCCCTACCGTCCGGACCGGCCGGGGCCGGGGTCCGGCAGGAGCGCGAGGTGCTCCTCGCGGACGATGCCGAACTTCAGGGCGAGTCCCACCACGGCCTCGCGTTTGCCGCTTCGGCGGTCCGCGCGGTCGTCGTCGGGCAGGTCGATGCGGAGCTTCTCGGCGGCGAGGTAGTCGAGGTGCGAGCTGACCGCGCGGGCGGTGAGACGGGCGCAGGAGGGGTGGCCGTGCAACCGCGCGACCACCTGCGGGGTGGTGGGCACGGTGGCGAGGGAGTGGTCGCGCAGCCATGGTTCGCAGAGTGCGACCAGGACCAGGAAGTAGGTGGCGGTCTCGTCCAGCGAGTACGCCGTCATGGTGCGGCTCTCCCAGGAGCCGCCGCGGGCGTCCAGATCCAGGTAGACGTGGTCGGGCGCGAACACCTGGAAGGACAGCGGGGTTTCCCGCCGGGAGGGCAGCACCACCCGGGAGAACTCGAAGGGGATCGGCGCGCCGACCCGCCGTGGCGGTACCCGCAGGTACTCGCCGGCGCCCTCCGGGTTCTCCACCAGGTAGGCGTGGGAGTTGCTGAGGTTGCTCAACTGCCAGTGGTCGTCGGTCGCGTGGATCTCACCGGCCAGCCGGGAGACCGACTCGTCGCCGAGACGCAGCTCCACCGGCCTGTGAGCGGATCCGCGGCCGAAGCGCGCCCGCTCTCCCGGACCGAGTCGTAAGGTCGCCGTGTCGCCGCCGTTCCCCGCCGGCAGGTGGACGATAATCCCGCGCACCGCTCCTCCGTTCCGCGCACCGCTCCCCGTCCCGTGCGCCGACTCCTGCCGGACGGACGGTTCCTCTTCGCGTACGACAATAAACCGGAGTGGCAGGGTGCTTGACAAGGTGGCAGCGGAGTGTACGGATGTTCGGTCAGAGCATCGGCGCCCCCGGACGCAGCGGTGCCACCGGGCGGTCGCCGAAGGCGGCCCACGGTCGCCAGCCGCCGCCGGGACGGTCCTGAACGCGGGCGCGAAGCCGGCCGTCCTCGGTCACCGCGAAGACGTGCAGCCGTCCGGTGGAGTCGGCCGCGGCCGAGGGCGGCGCGGCGAGCACGAGGCCGGGCTCGCCGAAGTCCTCGCCGAACACGCCCGTGGGCTCCCAGGCTCCGGCGGGCGCCGACTGCCGGCGGTGGGCCAGCCGTTCGCCGCCGGGGGAGAGGGTGAAGGCCTCCAACCGGCCGTCCGCGCCGGCGATCGTCAGTGGCGCCGCGGTGGACCAGCCGAGCAGCGGCTGCCAGTCGTCCCAGCCGCCGCTGGGCACCGACTGGCGGCGCTGGAAGGCGGCCGTGCCGGAGGGGGCGATCGCGGTGACGTTCAGCCGCCCGGTGCCGTCGGGGGCCACCCGCGGCGCGGCCCCGGCCGGCGTCCCGAAGCGTTCCCAGGCGGACCAGGCGCCGCCGGCCGAGGTCTGCCAGCGGTGCAGCAGCGCCGCGCCGCCGGGCGCGAGCACGAACACCTCCAGCCGGCCGTCGGCGTTGACGATGACGACGGGCGGAGCGCCCACCGGGCCACTGAAGCCCGCGTCCCAGTCGTCCCAGCCGGTCGAGCCGGGCGAGGCCTGGCGGCGGCGGGCGATCAGGGCGCCGTCGGGGGCGGCGGCGAAGACCTCCAGCCGGCCGTCGGCGTTACGGGCGACGGCGGGGGCGGCACCGGCCGGGCCGCCGAAGACCTCCCAGTCCGTCCAGCTGCCGTCCGTCCGCTGGACGCGGTGGTGCAGGTCGGCGCCGTCGGGGGCGAGCGAGAACACCTCCAGCCGGCCATCGGCGTTGCGGCCCAGCACGGGCACCGCGCCGGCGGGCGTCCCGAACACCTCCCAGTCCGACCAGATGTCGGAGTCCGGGTCGGTCTGGACGCGGCGCAGCATCGACCGGTCGGCCGCGTCGAGGGCGAACACGTTCAGCCGGCCCTGGACGTCCGGGGCGGCGACCGGGTTGTCCGGGCTCTGCCAGGGCGGCGGGGTGGACCGCCAGTCCAGCGGGGCCAGGTACAGGCCGCGGCGGAACCAGCCGGCGGCGCTCGCCCACCACCGCCGCCCGTCGGTGACCACCTCCACGGCGTGGCCCGGCAGATGGCCGGCGCGGCCGTCGAGGGAGAAGCGGAACGGGTCGCGGGAGGCGAGGACGTCGGTGCCCTCGTAGCCGTTGCGCGGTCCGAGGAACAGGTAGTACCAGCCGTCCCGGGCCACCACGAAGGGCGACTCGGTGATCGAGACGCCGTCCGCGGCGGTGGCCGCGTCGGCGAAGGCCACGCCGGGCTCGCTCCAGGTCAGCAGCTCGGTGGAGCACCGGTAGCAGACCTGGTGGTGCCCGCCGGGGGCGGACAGTTCGGTGTAGTACATCACCCACTGGTCGCCGATCCGCAGCACCATCGGATCGCGGGCAGCGGTCCCGCGGAACAGCGGCCCGGACGGCAGCCTGGTCCAGGTGGACAGGTCGGTGGAGGTCGCGGCGTTGATCGCCGCCCCGGCCCGCCCGCCCGCCGCGTAGAACATCCAGTGGACGCCGCCCGATTCGACGACGTGCGGGGCCCACAGGTGCTCCTCGCCGAAGTAGGACGGGTCGACGGTCAGCGCGTCCGGGTGGCTGCTCCACGGCCCGGTGGGGGAGGACGCCGAGGCGTGCGCGAGCGAGACCTCGGCGGCGCTGTCGGGCGCCTGCCCGGGCGGTGCGCTGTCGCCGACGATGCTGAACAGGTGCCATCGGCCGCCGGCCTGGACCAGGGTGTGGTCGTTGAGGTAGCGGCGGTGCGTGGTGGAGGGGTCGTAGACCTGCTCGAACGGGCCGGCGCCGACCCACAGGTGGGGCGGTTCGGCAGCGCCGGCGGATGCCGCTGAGGCGGTACGGCCCGGGAGCGGGAGCACGAGTGCTCCCGCTCCGGCCGCCCGCAGCAGGCCGCGCCTGCTGATCGGGTGCATTGCTGTGCTCCAGGGGGTTGTCGGCGTGGTCAGCCGACGGCGGGTCCGTGGGTGGTGTTCAGCCAGGTCCATTCGGACCAGGTGGAGAAGCCGGTCTGCCACTTGTGGTGGACCCCGTCGGTGTTGGAGCCGAACACCTCGATCCGGCCGTCGGCGTTGTTCGCCGCGCCGATCTCGGTGCCGCCGGTGCCGAAGGTGTCCCACTGGCCGTACGGGGCGTTGAGGCCGGTCTGCCAGATGTGCTGCGCGGTGCTGCCGTTGATGGCGAACACCTCCACCCGGCCGTCCGGCGAGCGTCCACTGGCGAGCCGGGAGTCGGCGGGGCCGCCGGTGGCTTCCCAGCCGGACCAACTGGTGGGGTCGGTCTGGTACTTGTGGTAGACGCCGGCGGGTCCGGAGGCGAAGACCTCCAGGCGGCCGTCCTGGTTGTGGCTGACGGTGAGGTCGTGGCCTCCGGTGCCGAAGTCGTCCCAGGCGGACCAGGTGCCGTTGACGGCGGTCTGCCACTGGTGCTGGAAGGTGGTGCCGTTGAGGGCGAACACTTCGAGGCGGCCGTCGGGGGCCTTGCCGAGTTCGATCTCGCTGGTGGCGGGGCCTCCGCCGGTGGCCTCCCAGCCGGACCAGCCGCTGTTGGGTGCGGTCTGGTAGCGGTGGAAGACGCCGACCGGGCCGGAGGCGAAGACCTCCAGTCGGCCGTCGGCGTTGGGGCCGACGGCGAGGTCGTGGCCTCCGGTGCCGAAGTCCTCCCAGCCGGACCAGGCGCCGGAGGGCTGGAGCTGGTAGCGGTGCTGGAGGGTGTTGCCGTTGATCGCGAAGACCTCCAGCCGGCCGTCGGCGTTGGGGCCGATGGCGAGTTCCGCGCCGGCGGGGCCGCCGAGGTCCTCCCACTCCGACCAGCCGCCGTTGATCGCGGTCTGCCAGGCGTGCGAGATTCCGTTCGCGCCGGCGGCGAACACTTCGAGGCGTCCGTCCGCGGACCGGGCCGAGACCACCCGGCCGGACTCCGCCGGATACTCCAGCGGCGCGGGGCCGGGTTCGTGGTGGCCGAGCCGGTCCACGGCGGCCCGCGCCTCGTCCATGTGCCGCAGGTGCGCGCCAGCGCTGTAGGTCGACCACTGGTGCCAGTCGAGGCCGCCGTTGGAGATCTTGTAGGCCGCGTCGGCGTTGCACTGGGCGTCGTAGGCGCACGCGTCGGAGACCTCGCTGTGCCAGTGGTCGTTGATCTCCCACAGGCCGCGGTCGGTGGAGGTGTCCGGAGTGTTGCCCTGGGTATTGGAGGCCAGCGGGTTGCAGCTGGACTCGGCGAGGCCGACGGCGATCGCGGTCACCAGGGCTTCGCCCCGGAAGCCCGCCCGGTAGCCGACCTCGGCGCACAGGTCGCTGCCGGTGGCGGCCGGCGCGGAGGGGGCGGCGACCACCAGGCCCGCCGTCACGCCCAGCGCGGCGAGCGCGGACAGCAGGGTGCGTTGCGCTCCGGTCACGTGAGGGCTCCTCGGCCGACGGCGGGTCCGTGGGTGGTGTTCAGCCAGGCCCATTCGGACCAGGTGGAGAAGCCGGTCTGCCACTTGTGGTGGACCCCGTCGGTGTTGGAGCCGAACACCTCGATCCGGCCGTCGGCATTGGTGGCGGCGCCGATCTCGGTGCCGCCGGTGCCGAAGGTGTCCCACTGGCCGTACGGGGCGTTGAGGCCGGTCTGCCAGATGTGCTGCGCCGTACTGCCGTTGATGGCGAACAACTCCACCCGGCCGTCCGCGGTCTGCTGGCTGGTGAGCCGGGAGTCGGCGGGGCCGCCGGTGGCTTCCCAGCCGGACCAACTGGTGGGGTCGGTCTGGTACTTGTGGTAGACGCCGGCGGGTCCGGACGCGAAGACTTCGAGGCGGCCGTCCTGGTTGTGGCTGACGGTGAGGTCGTGGCCTCCGGTGCCGAAGTCGTCCCAGGCGGACCAGGTGCCGTTGACGGCGGTCTGCCACTGGTGCTGGAAGGTGGTGCCGTTGAGGGCGAACACTTCGAGGCGGCCGTCGGGGGCCTTGCCGAGTTCGATCTCGCTGTTGGCGGGGCCTCCGCCGGTGGCCTCCCAGCCGGACCAGCCGCTGTTGGGTGCGGTCTGGTAGCGGTGGTAGACGCCGTCGGGGCCGGAGGCGAAGACGTCGAGTCGGCCGTCGGCGTTGGGGCCGACGGCGAGGTCGTGGCCTCCGGTGCCGAAGTCCTCCCAGCCGGACCAGGCGCCGGAGGGCTGGAGCTGGTAGCGGTGCTGGAGGGTGTTGCCGTTGATCGCGAAGACCTCCAGCCGGCCGTCGGCGTTGGGGCCGATGGCGAGTTCCGCGCCGGCGGGGCCGCCGAGGTCCTCCCACTCCGACCAGCCGCCGTTGATCGCGGTCTGCCAGGCGTGCGAGATTCCGTTCGCGCCGGCGGCGAACACTTCGAGGCGTCCGTCCGCGGACCGGGCCGAGACCACCCGGCCGGACTCCGCCGGATACACCAGCGGCGCGGGGCGGGGGCCGCTTCCTGGGACACAGGGCACGGTGACGCCGCGCTCCGCGAGATAGGGCTCCGGGTCCGTGCGCATGGACGCGTTCGGGTCGGCCCAGACCCGCAGGTGCAGGTGCGGGCCCGTGGAGTTGCCCTCGCTGCCCATCAGCGCGATCTGCTGGCCGGCCGTCACGTCGTCGCCCTCGAAGACGTCCCGCCGCTGCATGTGCCCGTACTCGGTGATGGTCCCGTCCGGGTGCAGGATGCGGATCCACTGGCCGTAGTCGGGCGTCGTGCCGGAGAGGACGACCCTGCCGTCGCCGGCCGCGTAGATCGGGGTGCCGTAGTCGTTGGCGATGTCGATGCCGTTGTGCTCCTGGGAGTAGTGCTGGGAGATCTGACCGCGGGCCGGGCAGGCCGCCGCGAACCCGGCGGCCGGGGCGGGAGCGGCCGCGGCGGGAGCGGCCGGCACGGTGAGCGGCAGCAGCAGGGCGGCCGCGGCCAGGGCCGACCGCGAAGTGAGGGAGACCATCGGAGCGCCCCTCACGCCTTGCGGAGGCGGCCGATGATGCCGTCGATGTCACGCTGCATCATGTCGGGGCGGATGAAGTGGCCGCCCGGCTCCTCGTGGGCCTCGTACGGGATGCCGGCGCCGTCGAGCAGGGCGCGGAACTCCCGCTGACCGGCCAGCACTTCGGTCTCGTTGAAGGTGTCGAAGGGGTTGGTCGGGTCGGGGCTGGTGCCGGCGACCAGGAAGATCCGCTTGTTGCGGTAGCTCTCCAGACGCTCGACCGGGTTGTCGGCGGTCACCCTGGCCTGGTCCCACAGCGGCATGCCGTAGATGCTGCCGCCGGCCAGGTCCTGGACGGCGGAGGAGACGTTGGCCCAGTGCGCGAGCGCGCCGCTGTGGAGGCGCAGGCTGGCCGGGCCGGAGTGGGCGCTGACCGAGGCGAAGTGGCCCCAGTACTTGGCGGCGTACTTCAGGGCGCCGAAACCGCCCATGGAGAAGCCGGAGACGGCGCGGCCCTCGGGCTCGGCGAAGGTGCGGAAGTTGGCGTCGACCCAGGGGATCAGCTGGTTGACGTGGAAGGACTCCCAGTTGCGGGGGCCGACGTTGGTGCTGACCGGGTTGGAGTACCAGCCGGCCTGCCCGCCGTCGGGCATCACGACGATCAGCGGCTTGCCGATGGTCCAGTCGCGGACGCCCCGGCGGTCGAACTCGATGAAGTCCTGGAGGCCGCCGTGCAGCAGGTAGAGGACCGGGTAGGTGCGGCCGCTGGTGTGGTAGTCGTCGGGAAGCAGCACGTTGACGGCCGGCTCCCAGCCGATCTCGGCGGTCCGGAAGCGGTAGTACCACATCCGGGCGTCGCCCTCGTTGCGGTCGGAGATGTGCAGACCGAAGCCGTCGTCGGCCGCGTGAGCGGCAGAGGCAGTCGCGAGGACGCTCGCGCCGCCGAGTGCCAGCGCGGCGCCGAGCCCGCCGGTGGACTTGAGGATGCTCCTGCGGGTGGGGTGGTTCGCGGTCACCGTGACCTCCTGAAGGCGCGTGACGGCGGCCCGTCCGGACCGCCGGATTTCCGACGGTTCGGACGGTAGCGACGCGCCGCGGGGCACGGAACCCGGAACCATACGGACTGACAGCGACGGCTCCGGGCATGGAGACTGAGGGGCTGTCGTCCCGACTTGAGGACCGTGTTCCCGCCCGGTCATATCGGTGAATCAACCCAGACCATCCCACCGAGTTGGTGGATGCGGTACTGGAGCGAGACCGGAGCGCGCGGGTGACGAGCGACTGTTCGACGTGCTGGCGGGCCACCCGGGCCGGTCAGTGGCAACTCATCACGGGCCGCGCTGGGGGTCAAGGGGTCGCAGGTTCAAATCCTGTCGTCCCGACCAGCATTTCCGCAGGTCGGAGGCCGTTCCTATCGAAATGATAGGAACGGCCTTTTCCTTTGGTGGTCGCAATGTGGTCGTGAATGCTCGTTCACATCGCCTCGCTGAGCGCGTTTCCGCAGGTCTGGCCCCTCCGACCAGGTCGTGACGGGGCATTTGTTCATTCATCCGGGAATCCGCGTGCCGTCGATCGCGGGCTGGTCGCCTCTTCGGCGCGGAAATGGGCCAGGATTCGCGGGAAATGAGCATGCCGACAGATCCTGCGGCGTCATCCGCTTCGACGGGCCGCATGTTTATCGGGCGGAGGCGTTTGAACCCGGGTTGCGGGCTCCTCGACGGGTTCGGGCGAGACCAGCGGTGCGGGGGCATCACGGAGACCGGCGTGTTCGAGAGATCACCGGATGGGAGGTTCCTGGTCGGTGCAATGGGCAGGCTCGGCCTTCTTGTGCCGGGACTCGTCGGCTGCCCTCGGTGTCCATCGGTCGCCGCCTCATCCGGCGCGTGGTCCGGTGCCGGCCAGGTCGGCGCGGACGCTGTCGCAGATGGTGAGCACCTCATCGTGTGAGGGGTGGTCAGGGTCGTGTTCCTGCGGTCGGGCGGCCGAACAGCAGGTCGTAGCCGGGCGGCAGCTGGAGCAGGACGCGTCCGGTGAGGTCCTCGCCGGCGGCGTCGGCCACCGTGGACAGGACGGCGCCGATGTCCCACAGGGCCGTGGCGTCGGTGGCGCCCTCGATCCAGGCCGCGGTCGCGCGCACGAAGCGCTCGGCGTCGAGGGGCTCGGCGGCCTGTAGCGGATTGAGCAGGATCAGGGCCATGGTCTCGGGCAGTCGGGCGGCCAGTTCGGCCCGGGCATCGCCGACGAGATGGGCGCCGAGCATGGCCAGGACCACCCGGGTGACCCGCTCGGCCTCCTGCGGGGTGTCGTACTCACCGCGTTCCCGGACCTCTTCCAGGAACGCCTCCCATCGAAGAGTCACCGCGGTTCTCCTCCGTCTCAAGGGCCGGCGCGACCGTGCCCGGTCAGGGCTCGACGGCCAGGCGCCGGTGCTGACCGGTGAGCTTGAGCAGCCGGACCACGCAGCGGCTGGTTCCGCGCAGGATCAGGTGCCTGCCGCTGCGGTCGGCCTGGTTACGGGCCCGGACCAGGGCGCCCAGGCCCGCGCAGTCCATGAACGTCACCTCCGACAGATCCAGCACCACCTCCCGGTGCGTCTCGAGCGCGGTGGCCAGAGCACGGCGCAGCGAGGGTGCGGTGTCGAGGTCGATCTCGCCGTTGGCCCGCACGATGAAGGGTTGGTTGCTCTGGCCGTTCATGGCGTTTCCGCGTCGCTACGGGTAGGCCGGCCCGGGCGGGGCCGCCCGGCGGTCGGGGGAGGGTGTGTGTTCCGGCCGCCCCTTCGATCGAGGGGGTGGGATCAGGGGCGGCCGGAACGGCATCGGGGAACGGGTCAGGCCTTGATCTGCTTGCGGCTTTCGCTGTGGCTGATGGCGACCTTGCGGGGCTTGGCCTTCTCGGCGACCGGGATCTTCAGGGTCAGCACGCCGGCGTCGTAGTCGGCGGTGATCCCGGCGGGGTCGAGGGTGTCGGAGAGCATGACCTGGCGGGAGAACACGCCGAGGGGGCGCTCGGACAGCTCCCACTTGATGCCCTCGCCCTCCTGGCGCGGGCGGCGTTCGGCCTTGACGGTCACCATGTTCCGCTCGACGTCGATGTCGATCGCGTCCGGGTCCACCCCGGGCAGGTCGAAGCAGATCACGTACTCGTCGCCGGCCCGGTAGGCGTCCAGCGGCATCGGCGTCGGACGCGACCAGGTGCCGGTCGTGTTGAGGAACTGCTGGGTCAGGCGGTCCAGCTCGCGGAACGGGTCAGTGCGCAGCAGCATTGCGAAACACCTCCATGGATCGAACGGGTGCCAGTGCGCTTCACCTGACTCCTTTCTAGCTTGTCATCCGTCCGATGACAAGTCGTGGTGTCGCTTGTAGAGTGACTGCATGAGTGAGAAGTCCCGCAGAGCCGCCTCCGACGCCTCCCCGCCGGCCGGGCCCGCCTCGTTCCTGGCGGCCGCGGCGGCGCTGGCCGCCATCGACGACGCCGTCCGCACCGCCCAGAACCCCGCCTCCCAGCCCCCGACCGCCCCTGACGAGCACGGCGGCCCCGAGCAGGCGCTGGCCGCGCTCGTCCTGCTGCGCGAACTGCGCGGCCGGCTCGCCGGCTGGGAAGCCGGCCTGGTGGAGAGCGCCCGGGAGGCCGGCGCCACCTGGGCCGACCTCGCCCACCCGATGGGCGTCGCCAGCCGCCAGGCCGCCGAGAACCGCTACCTGCGCCTCAAGCCCGCCGCCGGCGACGCTTCGCGGTCCGGTACCGGCGCCGAACGGGTCAAGGCCGTCCGCGACCGGCGGGCCGCCGACCGATCGGTCACCGTCTGGGCCCGTGACAACGCCGCCGAGCTGCGGGTCCTCGCCGCCCAGATCGCCACGGCCGCACTCGCTCCCGGCGCCCGTCCTGCCCAGGTCGCCCTGACCGCCGCCCTCGGTGCCACCGACCCCGCCGACCTCATAGAGCCCCTCGCCGCCGCCCGCCCCCACCTCGGCTCCGGCCAGGGCGACCTCGCCACCCGCCTCGACACCCTCACTCACCACACCACCCGGCTCCGCGATGACAGCGACCGACGCCGCGCCTGACCCTGTCGCCGCCGCCGAGAGGCGCTGGCAGGACCTCCTGGACCGGATCCACGACCTCGAAGCGCGAGTGGCCGCCACCACGAGCACCGTCAACGCCGCCCTCGACGCCCGCCTCGCCCGGCTCGATGCCCTGCGCCACCACCTCGCCCACCCCAACTGGCCACTGCCCGCCTCCGATCCGGGCGGTCCGCAGACCACACCGGCGAACAACCGGCCTGCCTGACGAGGCCGGGAGCCACCGCAGCCACCCCGGCCGGTCGGGGACCTCAACTACTCCGATTCCTGATCGCTGCAGCAGGCCGAGCAGCCGACCGGCTCGGCGCCTTCGCCTCCCCACCGCAGTGCGTTCGCCGGTTCGAGGACTCCGCCGACGAAGCCGTCAAAGCGCTCTCCAGCGCCCCGAAGTCGCCCTGCAGGATCTTCGCCCGGTGGAGATGCAGATGGGTGGGCCGTGCGGGCGGGCCATCCCCGCGCGAGACGAACAGCGCCGCGCCCGGATCGCCGCCCCGCCGTGACACCCCGCGGTTCGAGTATCCCCGTTCCCGCCCCGGCGGGGAGCGCCGACCCGGCCTGCGGTGAGCACCTGCCGCTCACCGCAGGCCGGTCTCGTCGGCCCGGCGGGCGGGTCAGGTGTCCGTGGTGGGCTCCTGGCGGTTCTGGGGGCGGCGGAGTTCTTCGTTGAGGCGCAGGGCTTCCTCGAGTTGGTCCTCGAGGATGACGATGCGGCAGGCGGCCTCGATCGGGGTGCCCTGGTCGACGAGGTCACGGGCGCGCATGGCGATGCGCAGTTGGTAGCGGGAGTAGCGGCGGTGGCCGCCGTCGGAGCGTAGCGGGGTGATGAGGCGGTGTTCGCCGAGCGCTCGTAGGAAGCCGGGTGTGGTACCGGTCATCTCGGCGGCGCGGCCCATGGTGTAGGCGGGGTAGTCGTCGTCGTCGAGCTTGTCGGGTGTGTCGGGGCTGGCCGTTGTAGTCACTGCACCTCTCTGGTTCTCGAGGAGAACGCGTCGAGGGGCCCCGGGGCCGTGTCGGCTCCGGGGCCCCGAAGGGGAACAACACCATCTACCGGCCTGGGCCGGTCCTTGTACTTCCGCACTGCCCCGGAGGGGTGTGCGGGGATCGCGTATGCGTGACCGGAAACCACCGTCCTTGCGTTGGGGTCTGCGGTGTCCGCCCGGGCGAGTGTTCACGGGCCGGGCGATCCTGATGGCGCTTGCGCCCTCCGTTCATCCTCTGTACTGAACTGTCACTTCTCGTACTGCTGGTACTGCGCCTGCTGAACTGCGTACTGCTGATGGGTGGCCGTGGCGGCCCACCCGGTCCGGCAGCCAGCCCCGCCGGCCGTCCTGCACCTGCGCTGGCCTGGAACCCCACTGCACGGACCCCTCGACACGCGCGCCCGCAGTCTGGGCGCCTTTGCCGAGGTCCTGCCTGTCTTGCGACTGCCGGTACTGCACCCACTGAACTGCGTACTGCTCGATACCGCTGGTGGCGGCCCCTGATACCTGCGGGCCGCCCGGTCCGGCAGCCAGCCCCGTCGCCGTCGTGCGTCTGCTTGGCTTCGGGACTCCACTGCCGGACCGAACTGCGAACCTCTGTCCAACAACCCCGGCCAGTTCGTGTCTGGCCGGTATCGCCGACTGCTGTCTACGGGAGAAACGTTAGACCCGGCCGTGAGTAATGTCTACTCCGGCGCGCATAGATTTTGCGGTGCCCGCGAGTGAGGTGGTCGTCCGCTCGTCGTGGTCAGCCGGCTGTGGCCCACTGGCGGGCCTGTGCACGCAGCGGGGAGACGACGGCGGCGTAGCGGCTTCCGGGCAGGTCGGCGAACCAGTCGAAGGTGTCGAGGGCGATGCCGTGTCGGGCTGCGGCCTGGAGCATGTCGGCCGGCAGAGCGGTCACGGCGGCCTTGTCCTGCTCGGTGCCGTGGTCCGGGCGCCCCTCGGCGGCGGCATCGATGCGGTCGGCCGGAGTGCGGGTCCTGCGGTCAGGAGGCGGGTGAAGCGCGCCGGGTCGGGCACGTCGCCGCCCTCGGCGAGCAGGGCGCTGCCGTGGACGTGTTCGGCGACCGCACCGGCACGCACGGTCCGGCGGGTCAGGGGAGCCGGGCCTCGATCCGGGCGAGGTGGGCGGCGAGGATCTCCTCGAATGCGGCGCGGCGGTCCGCTCCGAGGGGGCGGATGTCGCGGGCGAAGTGGGCCAGGGCGGGGAAGCGTTCGGGGTCGGCGCCGAGTACGGCGACACGGAACTGCTCCATGCCCTGCTCGTACTCCTCGGGGGTGACGGTGCTGATGCCGGCCTCGGAGGAGATCAGCGCGGCGAGGAGGACGACGATGCGGTGGTACCGCACCGCGACCTCTTCGTCGGGCAGGCCGGACGCGCGCAGGGCCTGCAGCAGTTCCTCCATGACCATGCGGGATCCGGTGCCGCCGGACCCGTAGCGTCCCCACACCGCGGCGAGTTGGAGTTGCTCGCCGAAGGCCTCGCGCAGGCGCAGGGCCAGGGCGGTGATGCGCTGTTTCCAGTCGCCCTCGGGGCGGTGGCCGTCCATGGAGGCCAGCAGGATCCGGTCGGCCACGGCGCGCAGCAGTTCGGTCTTGTTCCGGAAGTGCCGGTAGAGGCTGGAGGAGTCGGTCCCGAGTGCTGCGGCGAGTTTGCGCACGCTGAACGACTCGGCGTCGCTCGTGCGCAGCAGTTCCGCCGCCGTGTCGAGGATCTCCTCGGTCGACCATCGCCTTCGGCCGGTCACATCCCGCCCCTCTCGTCTCTTGCCCGGAGCCAGCCTAGCTCATGCACTTGCCGTTGCACGCAGTGCGTGCATAATCGGTGCGACGCACTGTCCGACCGCAACGAGACCCCGGCACCCGGCCGGGAGGGGGAGAAGGACACATGAGTGGGAGCGCTTTCGCAACACGACCGCCGGGGCCGGACTACTCGGTGATCACGACCGGGGAACTGCTCGCCTACCGCGACACGGAGAACCGCTGGCGGGCGTCGGGCGCGGCTCGGGCCGTCCTCGGGGAACCCGATCCCGGCGCCGCGATCGCCTGGCAGTGGGTGGTGCTGCCCGACCGTGACCTCCCGGTCCGGGTGTACCGGCCGCAGTCGACGGGGGAGGGCGAGGCCGGCACCCGAACCGACCTGCCACTCGTGGTCCATGTCCACGGCGGCGGCTTCGTGGGCACGGCGACCCAGTGCGACTGGGCCAACAGCCACCTCGCCGTCGAACTGCCCGCCCTGGTCGTCTCGGTCGAGCACCGCCTCCTCGCCCCCGGCAGCCCGCTCGCGGACGCCGCCGACGACGGCTGGAGCGTGCTGGAGCACGTGGTGCGGCACGCCGTGCAGTGGGGTGTCGACCCGGCTCGTACGGCCGTCTTCGGTGAGAGCTGCGGCGCGCTGATCAGCGCCTTGACGGCGATCAGGGCCAGGGAGGCCGGCGTGGAGCTCAAGGCGCAGGTGCTGGTCAATCCGGTGGCCGACGTGACCGGAACGGGGATGTTCGACCACCCCTCGATCGCCGAGTACGCGGACAACTCGACCCCGGCCCTGCCGCTGCTGCGGCTGTTCCAGCGGCTCGCCGCCCCGCCGGGAGCCGATGCCGGTGCGGTCTCACCGCTGCACGCGAACGACCTGAGCGGGCTCGCCCCGGCGCTGGTGGTGGTGCCCACCCGGGACGCGGTCGCCGACCACGGCCGCCGCTACGCCGAGCGGCTGCGCGAGGAAGGGACCGCCGTGCGGCTCTCCGAATATGCGGGCGCCAAGCACGCGTTCCTCACCCTGCCCGGCCTGGAACCACAGGCCGAGACTGCCCGGGCGGAGATCCTCGCGTTCCTCCGCGAGGCCCTGGCCGAGTGACGGGGGAACGACCACCGGCACTCGCAGAACGCCCTCGCATCACTCCTGGTAGCAGCACCCGCCGTACTCGTCGCAGTCGTATTCGAAGCCGTCGTCTGCGCCGTGGGTGCGGCTCAGCTTCTGGTCGTCCACGGGGCAGATCGGGGTGAACGACGGATTGACCTGGAGGAACGTCGAATCCTTCAGGGAGAACACAGAATTGACGACATCGAGGCCGTGTTCGCGAATCCCTTGCTGAATGAAGTCGAATGCGTCGTAGACGTGGCCGCAGGCGCACGTGATCGGGGCGCATCTGAAGTTCGCGACCCTGACGCCCAGCTCCACTCGAATCCTTTCGGTTTCCTCAGGGGATATCGGGCGGAGCCCTGCGCGGCGAATCCGCTCCGGAGTCCAGAACCGCTCCTTGATGACGGCGGCCTGGGTGCGGGTCAGGTAGAACGAAGCCGAGATGCCACCCGTGATCGTGGCGATGACGATGTCCGCGACGGCTTCGTCGTCCGCTGAAGCCACCACCTTTCCGGTGGCGACTACCTTGTCGATTTCCGCTAACAGCTTCATGGTGCCCACTTCTTGAATTTCTGCGATTCACCTGCCCTGTGGAGGTGCCAGTTATCAGTGTGCGACGTCCCGCGACCCCTCGGCAACCGGACCGGAGAGCCACCGTGATCGGCAGGATTTCCGGTTAATGGGTTGCAGATCTCCGGGATGGGGTGTCGGATCCCGGCTATGACGATTGTGCTGGGAACGCCGACTGCGGGCGGGGTGCGCGAGGCCATGGGCGCACTGCGGGAGTGGCAGGACGACGGAGCGCCGATGCAGCTGCACGCGGGGGACATCGGCTGGAACCATCGGCTCGGAACGGCTGAGACGGCCGCAGCGGTTCGGACCTGGAGCCGGGGCGGACGGATCCTCGCCGTCGGGATGCTGGACTCGCCGACGGCGTTGCGGATGACGGTCGCTCCCGACGCGTTCCAGGACGAGGACTTGGCGCGGCGGCTTGTCGAGGACTTCTCGCTGCCTGACCGCGGCGTGCTGCCGGAAGGAACGGTGTCCGTCGAGGCGCCGCTGGGCCTGCTGCTTCACGACCTGCTGACCAAGGACGGCTGGGGCGTCGACGAGCCGTGGACGCCGCTCTTCCGCGACCTCGCGGAAGCGGTGGAGGAGCCCGGCGTGCGGATCAGGGCGATCGGCCCGGAGCAGGCGCAGGACTTCGCCGACGTTCTGCGGTCGGCGTTCAACACCTCGCGGCCCACGCGCGCGTACTGGCACGCGATGTCGGCGGGGCCGTTCGCTGCCGACGCCCGCTGCCTGGGCGCCTACGACGACCACGGCACCCCGGTGGCGGTGGTGACGGTCTGGTCGGCAGGCCCGGGGAAGCCGGGACTGGTCGAGCCGATGGGCGTCCACGAGGACCACCGCGGTCGCGGGTACGGTCGGGCGATCACCGTCGCCGGGGCGGCCGCGCTGCGGGAGATGGGCTCGTCGAGCGTTCGTGTGTGCACCCCGAGCTCCAACGTCGGTGGCGTCGCCACCTACAGAGCGGCCGGGTTCGAGGCGAGGCCGGAGATCGGCGACCGGATCCGCAAGGCCTGACGTCGGTACAGCCCGGGCCGGAGTCGGGTCCGGTTCGGCTGGTGACCGGGCGCGGCCCCGACCGGGCCGGTACCGCCGATGGCTGGTAC